>JAMOMT010000091.1 GCA_027066965.1 Archaeoglobaceae archaeon | reverse complement strand
AAGAGCGAAGAAATAGAGTGCGTACAGAATGCCAACACTTTTCCAAGCTTCAGATCTCCTCAGCTCCTTCCAGCCCCAGCCGTAAACGCGTGCAATCGCCAGAACGACGAGGAGCGGTGCAGAAATGTAAATCACAAACATCAGGCTCAGAACCAGTAATGCCTGAAGGACGTTCGAGTTGAACTCTCCCTGCGGTTTCGTCAGGCTGAGCAGGTATCCAAGTGCAAAGTAAAAGCTAAAAGCGATGGCAATCGTCAGCAGGAGCAGGGATTTGAACGGGATTTTCATCTCTGTCTTTTCCTCCGGCTTTTTACCTTCCTCAACACTTACCTTTCCGGCTTTAACACCTGCAATCCCCGTGATCCCAGCAGTTCTTCCACTCCTCACGGCACAGGCAATTCCAAAAAGCAGGGAGAAAAGGGCTGAGAGAATAACGTTCCAGAAAAGCGGGAGGGAGAGAGCGTATCCGATTGAGAGCGAGAGAGCGAAGCCAATTGCAGACGTAACCAAGAACACCCTGAGCCTGTTCACGGGATGTGCTGACACCAAATCAAAATAAACTTTTTTATGTGGCACCGGATTTCAATAACGTCACCACAGTGGGACAAACTCGGCGAAAACAACCGTAAGCAAAAAACCAGCAAATAATCAAACCAAAAAACAAAAGGGTTAAAGCAGCTCCACAGACTCTACCTCTGCGCTCTCCACTCCCTCAATTCCCTTTATCTTCTCCACGAACTCCTCACCGATGTTACCCTCATCGGGCATAACTGCCGCAACTATCAGTGCCTTGAGCCCGAAAGCGATCGGCTGAATTCCAACGTCCCTTATTTCAACGTTCTCTGGAGCTACCTCCTTTACTTTCTCCGCTATCGCATCCAAGTCCACATCAACGCCCGTAGGCATCACCTTTATCTTCATCACAACATTCGCCATCCCACCACCTCACGGTCCCGTAAACCCGCAGTTCTCACATGTGTACGGGTTTGCAAGCTTCCTGCAGCGTTTACACCTGTATATCGTCTCGCCGCACGACGGACAGGGGAACGCGACATAGTTTGTCCCCACAAGGTTTGACCCGCACGTAATGCACCTCTTTATCTCCATCCAGCATCACCCCGTGAAAGATTAACGCTCAATCAGCGTGCCCAGCGTTCTTCCTTCCACTATATAATCTTTTACTCTGCCCTCTACCAGCCCGTTGCAGACGAACACCCTCACGTCGAGCTCCTCTATCAGCCTCAGAGAGTGCCTGTCCAAGCAACCCTCAACCTCCCTCGCCTTAACTCTCTCGCACAGCCTCCCGTCCTTTAATACGCCATCCACGTCAGTAACCTTCAAAACTTCAGCCTTTCTAGCTCCCTTTTCGAGCAACCCCTCGTCTTTCAGCTTTGAAGCTATCCACACGGATATGCTGTCGGACGTGACCTCCCAGCTCTCCGGCAGCTTCGCTTTGTGGATTCCGGAGGAGTAGGGCATCAAAACGGCCCTATCAATACCCTCAATGACTTCCTCGAGAGTTGCCCTTCTTAGACCTCCAACGTCGGCGATCAGCATCCCGTACACCTCCATGCCAGCTATCGCCATCTCGTGAGCTGTTCTCTGCTTTAGACTGAGCTGAGAATCGATCAACCTCACAATGTCTGCAAAAACCCAACCTCCAGGGACTATAACGAAAGAGCCAGACAACTCGTTCAGAACTCTGACGAGGTTTGAAATTCCAGCTCTTGCGATACTGCCCCCAAGCTTTACCACTATCATAAACTACTCGGCTTCGAACATCTCCTTCGCAAAAACCGCACAGGCGTAAGCCGGAAAAATCTCAGAAAGTTCTCCAACCTCCTCACTCAAACCCTTGAATTTCAAACCGACCCTTTCTGCCGCTTCTCTGAGCAGAAATTCGCCCTTCCCACAGCCCACAACTCTCTCGAGCTGCCACTTCTGAGCCTGCCACTCCATAGCCTCAGCAACCATCCTGACGAGTTCTTCTCTCACGCAAAATGCCATCTCAACAACGAAGTCCTCTCCAAGTTCTTTCAGATCGCTGCACAGCTGTCTGGAGAGTCTTTGCATGCACTCTTCTCTGCTAACTCCCCTCCCGTCAGGTGTTTCGCAGATGTAGTCATCCTTATCCATGTCGCCCGTAACTACGAGGGCATCTCCTACAACGGAGTAAAATTCGGGAGCGAGGGGGACTTTAAACCTCCTCAAAACATGGAAAGTTGGTGTTCTCAACATTCCCACGTAAACAAGCTCCCCCCTCCTGAGTCTTTCGAAGTCGTTCTTTGCAGAACGTATCGTACCTTCTCTGACTGGTATAACGTCGGTGGTCGTAGTACCCATGTCCACAAACAGGAACTCTCTCCACCCCTCCTCAAGCAAATACCTTACAGATGCAACCCAGTTCGACGCCGCGAAGTCAAGTGGTGGTTCAGCTTTATCTCTAATTTTACCCTCCACGCTTACGAAGAATGCCTTCGGAAAAGCAGCTTTAACTGTCTTCTCAACGAACTTCACTCCTTCTTCCCTGCTCGCAAATGTGTCGCACAACTCGGCAGTCGTAACCGCACAGACAGCTTTAACTTCACATACCTTCAGCTTTTCTGGCAGCTTTTTCAGGTTCTCTCTCTTCCACAAGGGAAAGTAAACGACTCCGCCTTTAGCTCCACTTTCGTCGAGAACAACGTATTTCAGATTTGCCCCACCTATATCGAGTCCGAGGTACATGGTAAGTCCCCTTGTTTATCCAGAATTCTTCAATCCCCTTCAAGAAACGCCTCGAGACTCGCCACCTTTCTACCCTCTCCAGCGTTACTGCTAAACTCGAACTTCTGAAAGTCATGCCCGGCAGGCCACTTCTTCAAGGCCACACTGTGCGGAGGGAAAAAGTGACTCATATGCGTCAAAACTGTCCTCTTCGCCCCAAGTTTCTTGGAAAGAAGCATAGCTTCCTCTGCGTTCATGTGCTTTCTAAACCTGAACTTCGGAGGTGCGAGAGCTTCCACAATGAAAAGGTTGGGATTTGCCATGGTCTCCATTGTCTTCTCGGGCAGGTGAGCGTTCGTGTCTCCGCTTATGCTGACCTTTACGCCATTCCACTCGATCACTACTCCGTGACTTCTCCTCAAGGGAGGGTGATTTACATCGACAAGCGTAACCTTCAGCCCTATAACTTCGAACGGCTCGTAGCTCTCCACCTCTATCGCCTTGTACTTCATGAAGTCCATATACTTCCCTATATCCTCGTGAACTTCTGGGGAGGTGTATACCTTAACATCATCCTGAACCCTGTAGAAATCTCCAAAGCCAGCGAAGTGATCGTAGTGGCAATGCGTCCATATGACTGCCTCAACTCTTTCAACGTTCATCCTGAGCAGCTGATACCTCATGTCCGGAGAAGTGTCTATCAGTAAAATTTTTCCTTCATTCTCGACCATTACGGAGAACCTTCTCCTTTCCCAGCCGTACTTCCTCGCGTTCTCGCACGTCTTGCAGTGGCAGCCGACGACTGGAGTCCCAGGAGAGTCGCCAGTTCCGAGCAACACGACTTTCATAGTCAGTAAGAAGTTTTTAGGCAGAGTCTGTTTCTCACATCTTCTACCGCTTGCAGGAGATCGTCCATCATCACCCTCTTCTCTCCCCTGAGTAGGGCTTTAAGCACAGCTTCTCTAACAACGAGCTTTATGTCAGCCCCTGTAAATCCCTCAGTAAGCTTTACGAGCTCGTCTATATCGTAGTCCCCCTCAACCCTCTCGAGAGCGAGCTCGAATATCCTCTTCCTGATTCTCTCCTGGGGCTCCGGGAACTCAACTATCTTGTCGAACCTCCTCCACACAGCTGGATCGAGCAGGCTTGGGTGATTCGTGGCGGCTATCAGGATCACTCCGTCCTCCACGAGGTTTATCTCGTCTATCGACTTCAGCAGCGTGTTCACAGCTCTCTTTACAGCTGCGTGCTCATCGCTCGTCCTCGTCTTTGCCACATAATCAAACTCATCGATGAAGAGAATGCAAGGATTCAGTCTCTTTGCGATCTCGAAAACCTTCTCTATGTTCTTTGAGGTCTCTCCGAGGTACTGTGAGGTTATCATCGACAGCTTGACCTCGACAAGCGGTATTCCGAACTTCCTGCTCATAGCCCTCGCAGTCGTTGTTTTTCCAGTACCGGGAGGACCTATGAACAGCAACTTCCCGACCTCCGTGACTCCTATTCTTCTCAGATAGTCTCTCTCCTCCATCGCAACCTCGATCTTCCTGATCTCCTCCATCTGGTCGGAGTCGAGAGCAACATCCTTTATGTCGACTTTTATGTCCTCGGGGGAGTAAATCCTCACGAGACCAAGCATTTCAGCAGTCTCCTCGTTCTTCTCAAGTTCTGCGATCACAGTTTTCAGCCACTCCCTATCGCTGTGCTTTGGAAGGTTCTTCTTCTTGGCCTCCTCATAAGAAACATCCAAGCCATCGTTCTGATAGTAGTATGCGAGAACGGGATTGATCCTTATCCTGTCCATCGCCTTCGAAGCGAACCACTTCGTAGCAGCTTCGAGAGACGTCAGAATAATCTGCTTCGTGAGGTTGTTGATGTCTAGGAATGGGAGCTTGAGCGCTTCCTCAACTCCCCCAACCCTCCTCGCCGTTTCGAGCTTGACGACGAGAGGTCTGCTTATTCCGTTCTTTCCGTAGAAAAGCTTCCTGATTTCCTTGGGTATGTCGTCCTCCGTGAGTTCTTCGAACCTGTTGTATATCTCGGCCGTCAGGATAACTTCCACAAGCTTCAGCATGCTCATGCCATTATCACCCTAAACCTGCAGACCCAAGACAATCGCACCGGCACTTTTTAAATCTTTTGTAATTGTCAGTTTTTTGTCAATTTTTCTTATCTATTCAGAATTCTCAAGCATTTCCGTGCAAGTCACAAGATATACACCGAGGTTAGCATAAACACCAAATAGCGAGAATACCAGACCAACTACAAACGGAATCAACAAGCAACACAGGCACAACAATACAGTAAGGGACAAAATCGAAAAACAAAATCAAAAAATCAGAGTACATCGATACCCATCATGCTCATAACACCCGCCCCGACCTTGGGCGGTTTAACTCCACCTCTTATCTCGCTTCTAATTCTTTTCCTACCTATTGAAGGTATATCATCAACTTCTCCAACCTCTCCACCACAGAAGCTCAAACCTGCATCTTTTACTCCCGTCATTATGGCAACTACCTTCACTAGGTCAAGCCCTTCCTCTATCCTCGCACCCCATATGACGTTCGCAGAAGGATCTATCTCGAACGTTAGGTTGTTCACGATCTCCTCAGCCTCCTTTATGCTCAGGTTCTCCCCGCCCGTTATGTGGATCAAAGCACCAGTGGCACCCCTATAGTCGACATCAAGCAGAGGATGAGTTAGGCAATCTCTAACGACCTCCTGAACCTTGTTCTGAGCTTTTGATTCTCCAACGAGCATGACAGCAACTCCCCCGTGCTCCATAACGGCTCTGACATCTGCAAAGTCTATGTTTATCAGAGAGGGTTTGGTTATTGTGTCAGAAAGACCCTTTATCGTCTCCGCTATGAGCTGATCCATTACACTGAAAGCCTTCTCTATAGGCAGATTTGGAACATACTCAAGTAGCTTGTTGTTGTCTAGAACGATGACAGTGTCGGCGTGCTTCTTAAGTTCTCTCAATCCCTCTTCAGCCTTTGCTATCCTGGCCCTCTCAACCCTGAAAGGCGTCTGAACCATGCCTATAACTATCGCGCCCTGCTTCTTGGCTATCTCGGCAACTACCGGAGCTGAACCTGTCCCGGTTCCACCACCCATGCCTGCACAAACGAAAACCAAGTCGGCGTCGCTCAAAAGCTCCTCAAAAACACCCCTCGCCATCTCAGCTGCTTTTCTGCCCACCTCGGGATAGCCACCTGCACCAAGACCCTTCGTGAGACTCTTTCCTATCAGAACCTTCTTGTCCGCTTTTATCATCTCAAGGTGTTGTCTGTCCGTGTTTACAGCTATTGTCAGTACGTCCTCGACTCCTATGTTCTTTAATCTGTTTATCGTGTTGTTTCCTGAACCTCCACATCCCACAACGACTATCTTCGCAGTTCCAAACTCGTCGTCATCTCTTGACTTCATTCGGCTCTCCTTCTCGAGCATGTAAAACTCCTGAGCCTTACTAACATACGATTTCATTATCAACACCACCCCTTACCTGTAGGAGCTCAAGTTACGGCTCCTTTCGATAATTTCGGCCTTCTCCTGCAGGAGGCGCCTTATGGCATCTCTTATGGCCTCGCTTACCGATGCATACTCTCCCTCAAGCACGAGAGCTTCAAGCATTTCGTAGTGTTTTTCCGTTAGCCTGATCGATATTTTCCTCATCTCATCACTCCCACAGCCCTTGCGCGCTTCTGTGCGCCTCCAAGCTTCTAAAAAGACCGTGTGCATGACGCCCTCATCCGTTCGTCAGGCGTCACTCCACAGGATGCCATCGTCCCACAGCCGTCCCGCCACCGCCACCCGTACGTACTACAAGTGTCCGACATTGTCGGACAAAGATGTGACGCTAACCAGATATAAGGTTTGCCATTAATACGCCGAAATATCTGCTCGTATTGCAGATATTATTGGAAAACTCTAAAAAATTATTAAAGTTATCTTTTGCACTTTTTCGAACTCATAGTGGTTATTAGGACCTTGATGAAGTGAAAATTGAGACTAGTATGCGAGAAAAAGAAAATTTAGATCTTTTACGTGAAGTCAACACGTTTTTAATTTTAGAGGACTACCGCTAAAAATATATACGAAACTTCGCAAAATTTTTAAAAAAATATGGAGGTGTCGTCATGTACGCGTACGAACCGAACATGTACGGAGGATTTTCTCCGTTTTTCTCGATTTACTTTCTGGTTGTTGGACTCGGTCTTTATGTATACAGTGCTTTTGCCCTGATGACAATAGCGAACAGAACCTACACCGAAAACGCGTGGATGGCGTGGATTCCAGTACTAAACGTATACCTGATGGTAAAGATAGCAGAGAAGCCGTGGTGGTGGACGATACTGATTCTCTTCGTACCGATACTCAACCTGATACTGATAATTCTCGTGTGGATGACGATAGCTGAAAAAGTCGGAAAGCCCGCGTGGATGGGAATACTGATGATTTTACCGCTGATTAACCTCGCAATTCTCGGATACCTCGCGTGGGGTTGAATTTTACTTCTGTTTTGTTTTTGTCTTATCCATGAAAGTTTTACATAATACTAAAGAAAAAATTAAGCTCAATTACTGTCCAAATAGATCACTCAGGTATATCTTGTACTTCCCGAGCTTTCCACCATAGTTACCGGCGGAGATTTTCACTACTCCGGGAATTCTCGTTGCAGAGAGAATGCACCTTTTGATAGCTTCCTTAACAACTTCCTCGTTAAGACCATTTATTACTATCTCGTAAATTGCCTTCACATTTTCGGGTATTTCGAGCTCTACCTTTCCCCTAAGGGTTGGAGCGTACCTCTCATTCGTCGTCGCCTTAAGGAACTTGTACTTGTTAGCCCCAACCTTGGAGCCGGAAGCCACTATCCCTCCAGGAAACGGAGTTATCACACCTCCCATATTTCTAACAGCGTCCACAGCCGCTATAGCAGCAGATAAAGCTGAAGGCTGATTTTCACCCATTATGAAGATGTTACCCCCTGCAACCCCTTTAACTATGCCAAAGTCGTTCTCGACGATGAAATCACCTTCCATTACCGGTATAGCCCAGCACTTTCTACCTGAAACTTCAACTTCCCTCTCAAATCCGTCTCCGAAGTACCTGAGTTTGTTTCCAGCATCGAATCTCTCTTCAGCTTCACTCAATCCGTCGAAGGCGTTTGCAGTAGGAGCTGTTAGAACGCACTGTCCTATCCTCGCAACAAGCTGATTCTGAAGAGTTTTCTTTGAAGGGTGACATATTAGTACACTAATTCCCGCTCTTCCATCGGGAGTCTCCTCAAAACCGAGTTTTCTTTCTATCCCCGCCTCCGCCGGACACATTATAACGGAGGTTGCAAAGCCTGTCATCTCTATAGCAGCCGTTTCTGCGAGACAGTGATTGTAGGCCGTTACTATTACTCTTGAAACGTAAACGTCAAAACACTCGCAGTAAGTGTCTTCCACTTCGACTCCGTTTACGAACATGTTCGCCGGTAAGTAATGATAAATATTAACATTTTGATTTTGGTCAAGCCTAACTAGCTGAGTGGCTGGGTGGATTTAATGCTCGCTCTTAACCGCGCTCAGGCTCGCTTTTAGAGCGTCCATTATGGATTCAACGGCCTCAGCTTCCTCCGCAACTGTAACTTCTCTGCCAGCGAGCTTCGCCTCTATGAGCTTCATCAAAGCCTCTCTGTACTCATCCCTGTAAGCTTCCAATCTCAATGGTTTCTTCATGGCGAGTATGAGCTGCTTTGCCAGCTCGAGTTCCTCCTCGTTGAAGTCTGCCTTCGCGTTCCATCCGGGAATTTCAGCCGGATTCCTAATTTCGTCAACGTAGTATAGCTGGGAAAGTAGAATTCCTCCATCAAAAGCTTTAAGAGCGATGAGATACTCTCTACCTCTCATTCCCATCTTCCCAAGGGCCATGCTCCCAGTTTCCCTCATCGCCTCCCTCAGCAAACAGTAAGCCTTCTCCCCACCCTTGTCCGGGACGAGATAGTAAAAGCCACTGTAGTATATCACATTAAGCTCGGATGGATCGAAGAACTGCTTTATCTCCACGTTCTTCACACTTTTCAAAGGTATCTTTTCGAAATCCTCATCCGTGAGAATTACGTACTCGTTCTTAGATATCTCGTAACCCCTAACTATTTCGTTTTTTGAAACCTCTTTACCACACTTCTCGCAGACTTTTTTGTACTTTATTCTGCCACCATCGGCAGCGTGCAGAAGCTTGAAGCTTATCTCCCTCTTTATCGCCGCAGGATACATCTTCACAGGTATGCTCACAAGCCCGAAACTTATTGAGCCCTTCCAAGTTGCTCTCATCAAATGCTCTTCTGATTGATGATGTATATAACCGTAAGCATAAGCTAAACGAAGTCTCTTGGTGTGCACTCCTCCATGCTCTTGTCGCTTCTCAGTCTCACAAACACAGGAGCTCTGAGTTTTTCATCCTTAGTCATCTCAAGAAACTCAACCTCGCACACGTATACGGGCTTGACCCAGTGGACTTTTCTCCTAAACTCCGGCAGGTTTTTAACTTCCAGCCTTTCTACCTCAATGTTCCTGAGCTTCTCGTAGAACCAGTCAATGAACTCCTTCGTAAAGCCAGTCCCGACCTGCCCCGCATGAACGAGCTCTCCGTTATCGTAAAATGCGAGGACGAGGGAGCCAAACTTTCCAGCTCTCTCCCCCTCTCCTTCGAGCCAGCCAACGATAACGCAATCAGCCGTGTTCTTCTTCTTGAGCTTCAACCAGAGGTCGCTCCTTTTTCCTGCAAGGTACTTACTCCCGAATTTCTTCGCCATTATTCCTTCTAGACCCATTTTCACTGCACTCTCGTACAGCTTTATGCCATCCTCCGTAAAGACCTCAGAAATCACGCACCTCCTGTTCTTCCTCGCTACCCCTCCGAGCTTTTCCCTCCTCTCTTCTATCGGAGAGTCGAACAACCAGCCACTATCGTCATCGTACAGCAGGTCGAAGGCTATATAAACCGCAGGTATCTTTCTGGACAGGATTTCTATCCTCATTCTGTCGTCCACGTGTTCTCTCTGCTGCAAAAGCTGAAAAGATGGCTTTCCACCGCTGAACACGATTATCTCTCCGTCAAAAACGGCGTTAGAACTCGCGAACTCGAGCAGAGAAGAAGTGAGCTCAGGGTAGCGGTATGAAATCTCCATTAGCCTCCTGTTCTGAAGTCTGACTCTCTCCCTTTCCACGTCAACGAAGGCTATGCACCTCGTTCCGTCCCACTTTACCTCGTAAAACCAGCCCTCTCTACTGAAGGGTTCGCTCTTCTTCGCGAGCATCGGTTTTATTTTGGCAGAAAACCAGTCGTCAGAAGCCATCACTCTGAGTTAGTCTTTTGTGTTTTGTTAGCTTTACTAAACTAATGGGTGTGACTCTTGACATCAAGTAACAGGGAATGACGAAACTGTTTTTAAAGACACTTCAGACTTCCACCATGCTCAAAGACATGCTGAAAAGTTCAGGTAATGCGTTTTTACTGGGTAACGAGGCAATAGCAAGAGGAGCACTCGAAGCGGGAATCGACCTCTTCTCCTGCTATCCCGGAACTCCATCTTCGGAGATTGGAGACACGTTAAGCTACGCGTGCAAAAAGCTCGGTAACTTCGTGATGGAGTACTCCGCAAACGAGAAGGTCGCTGTTGAAGTAGCCGCTGCTGCAGCTTTTGCAGGGATGAAGAGTATGGCGGCAATGAAGCACGTTGGAGTTAATGTTGCGAGCGATGCTCTGTTTAGCATAGCATACACGGGTGTTTCTGGCTCGATGGTCGTCGTTACCGCTGACGATCCGAGCATGCACAGTAGCCAGAATGAACAAGACAATAGGTGGTATGCCTTAGCTGCGAAGCTGCCTGTGATAGAGCCTTCGAGCGTCCAGGAGGCCAAAGAGTACACGAAGTTCTGCTTTACTCTTTCATCAAAGTATGGGATTCCTGTCCTGCTGAGGACATACACGAGGCTCAGTCACTCGAGCGGAGTAGTTAGTCTCTCTCCCCTACCGGAAAGGAAGTTCGAGAAAGTCAACTGGAAAGATTACAGAAACCCAAAGAAGTACGTTGTTCTTCCAGCCCACGCGAGAGAACTCAAGCTCGAACTGCTCGAAAAGATGGAAAAAATTGAGAACGCTCTCGCAACCTGGGACGGGAACTGGATTGAGGAAGGAGAGGGGAAACTTGGAGTTATAGCGTGCGGAATAAGCTACGCCTACGCAAAGGAGGCGATGAGGAAGCTTGAGCTTGACTTACCTCTGCTCAAGATATCCTCTCCAAACCCGCTGCCAGAGAAGCTCATCACTGAGTTTCTCACGGGAGTTGACAGAGTAATCGTTGTAGAGGAGGTAGATCCATTCATCGAGGAGAAGGTGAAATCGATTGCCAATTCAGAAAAGATAAATGTGGAAGTACTTGGAAAAGAGAACGGCTACATGCCGTCAAGCTACGAGTATTCCGTAAGCATAGTCGAGAGTGGTATTGCAAAGGCTGCCGGAGTCAAGACGAGCGTTGACTACGACGCCGTGAGAGAAAGGGGGGCAGAGCTTGCAAAGCTTGCACCTCCTAGACCTCCCGTCTTCTGCCCCGGATGTCCTCACTCAGCCACTTTCTACGCCATAAGAAAGGCCGTTGAAGAGCTGAAGGAGGAAGGAAAAATCAAAGATGTTGCTTTCGCTGGAGACATAGG
>JAMOMT010000090.1 GCA_027066965.1 Archaeoglobaceae archaeon | reverse complement strand
GAGATGGAGTGAAATTGTTCAATAGATTGAATTCGGCGTAAATTCAGAGAAAGAAAGCAGTGTACATGGGTGATAGACGGGAGACGGCAGGAAACTTCCCGGTTTCAGGTTGCATACCGTTAAATACCCTCTGGAAAACGGGAGGTATTCCAAAATGGTGTGATGAAAGAGGGGGTCAGAAAACTATTTATAGAATCTGGAGGGTTTTTGGATAGGGAAGCAGAGAAGAGCCCCTGAAAATGGGATTAAAGCGTGAGTTATTCTCACACTCGGTATGCTACAACATCAATGTCAGAGACTTTTGCTATTTCCACGAAATCTGAATCCCGCGTTACTATTTTATCGGCTCCGTTGGCGATTGCAATTCCAGCAACCAGCACATCAAAAGCATTTACCTCCTTTCCCACCGCCATAAGTTTCGCAGCTACACTACTGGACTCCTCAGCAGCTTTCACATCGAATGGAAGTATCCTGATCTCAGAAAAGAACTTCTTGAAGAATTTCTCTTCTTTTCTGCTCTTCCTTCTCTTAAGGCCCGTAAGCACTTCGTGGTACGTTATTACTGTTACAGCGACGTCGTCTTCCGCAATATCTTTTACCAGGTTCCGGGTAACTTCAACGCCCCTGAAGTAGTCTATGAGAAAACTCGTGTCAAGCACTATCATAGCCTTATCCTCGCGTGCTTCCTCATTTCCAAGCATTTCTCTATTTCTTCGAGGGTTTCGCTGTCCTTTAGAACTCCGAAGTACTTTCTAACGTCTGTCTTTTTTTCGAGGAGTTTCTCTATCACGTCGCTGAAGCTCTCCCCCTCTCCCTTGATGTCAGCAAGCTTTCTGTAGATGTCATCTCTGATCGAAATCGTTTTCATGTACTCGTGTTTGCATACACGATAATATATACTTTACTCAGCTGACAAACGTATTCAGCCTAAAGCCATTAGCACAAGTTCTCCTACCTCTGTCAACTTGTATTTAGCCGGTTTTGAGCTTTCCTTTATGACCAACCCCATCTCTTCGAGCTTGCTTAAATGCTTGCTGAGTGTGCTCTTATCCTTCCCAAGTTCTGCTTCGAGTTCAGAGAGCGTGCTAATACCATCACTCAACCTTCTTAACACGTCCAGCTTCGCTCCACTGAGGCCTGCAAGAAAAGACAAGCTTATTCTCGGCAGCTCTACTCTCCTGCCTGTGCTTTCCGCAACGCTCGTAATGCGAACGTTTTTCATGACAAGCATGGCAGCCATGCACATTACAAGGCAAATTACCCTTAGCCCTCCAACAGCATCGAGATAGACATCCCCGTCGCTTTCCTTTATATCAGATATCAGATCTCTCAGAGCTTTTGACGGGTTGTGCTCGTCGAGTTCGAGAATTCTGAGACCTATGTGATGTCCTCTCGAACCAAGTTCAGCCAAGAGGAGCTCCACGTTTTTTATCGCATTGACGTTTCTCTCACTCCTTGTTTTCGGAACGAGCAAGACTAATTCAACCCCATCTCCGAATCCTCTCTCGAGTAAACTGCTGAGAATATTCGTTACGTCAAATCCAAGACTTACGTAAAGTCTCTTTCCCGACATATGTAAGCATCACCACCCAGCACTATATAACCGTAGTTTCTACCCTTCTTCGCCCTGAGGTAAGAGAACCTCCAGTCAGGGACTTTGAAGGTAAAATAAGCAGGCAAACCGTCAAGAAGCCCTTCAATAATAGAGTTTACTTCTTCCTCCCACACTGAAAGAACTTTGAAGTTTCTCCCACCAGTACCACCTTCATCCCTCCACAAGGTAAAAACTTCGTCAGAACTCGTCATAACTATAACTTTAAATAACTATAACTTTAAAATAGTTGTTAAGGTTCAAGTCTTCTATTACAAACACCGGAATGTTGCCCATAGCCTTAAGCCACCTTGGCTTTTCTACACCTATTTCTCCAGCGTTAACCACATGCAACTCTGCTTTTTCGAGGTTATCTATACTCATCAGTTCAAAAACTCCGAATTCTTCGAAGAACACCGGTACTGAGGGCATACCTCCCCTCGGAAAAACTCTTGAAAGCTCTATGAGTTCAAACGCTCCAAAGATAGCCTTTCTCCCAACTTCCTGCAAAACACCATCCAAAATAAAATCATCGATTTTCGGGTTGTGTACCTTTGATTTAGCCAGATCTTCAAGTCTTTCCAGCACAACTCTGGCTCTCTCAAACTTTGCGACCCTTTCATCAGAAGCAGAGAAGAGCCCCTGAAAATGGGGATTGAAAGCCGAGGGGCACTTCTACTCTTAACATTCCAGAAGTACATTACACTATTAGATGTTAGTTTCTGATGTTTCTCCGTGCAAAACGTTTAATGTGTAACTTTAAATTAAACAAAGTTTGAAAAACTCATGCTACATACTGTAACGTGTGCAGCCTACATTATAATTGCATTAAGCTCATGTTGTAAAAACAACATTACAACGGCTAAAACTTACAAAGCTAAACCTGACTACACGCAACTAAACTTCATCGAGATCGCGAAAAAGCAGCAGCCAACATTACACAGAACTGTTCAATCGTTAAACACCTCGTTAAATGCCGCTTACTGCACGTTCTCCGAGTTTAACCGGGTTGCAATTAATTGAGCTGTTATAATTAACGCCACCAAATCAAAAACTATAACCGCAAAAGAAGAACACGTCATCTATGGAGCTAAGGGAGTGCCTCCGACTCATCCACGATAGAGTCTCCATCAGGAAGTACCAGCCCAAAGACATTCCAGACGAACTAATTATCGAACTCCTCAAAGCAGGAAACGCCGCTCCTTCTGCTGGGAACCTTCAGGCGAGAGATTTCATTGTCGTCAGAAATTCCGAGACTAAAAAGAGAATTGCCGAAGCTGCTCTCGAACAGATGTTCATAGCCACAGCTCCCGTCGTTATAGTCGTCTGTGCGAACTATCCAAGGAGCATGAGAATATACGGAGACAGGGGGAAGCTCTACGCCGAACAGGACGCTACAGCTGCTGTGGAAAACATATTGCTCGCTGCCCACGCCCTCGGCCTCGGAGCAGTGTGGGTCGGAGCTTTTCACGAAAGTGCAATAGCAAGAATCCTCAATTTACCAGACTACGTAAGGCCAATAGCGATTATACCAGTGGGCTGGCCTGCAGAAAAGCCAAGCAAGAGGAGCCGCTACCCCATTCAGGAGCTCACGCACTGGGAGAGGTGGTAGCGGTAGATGTACGACCTCGTAACTCTGATAACAGACTTCGGCAGCTATTACCCGGGAGTTATGAAGTGTTCCCTCCTATCCTCCCTCTCCTGCCTCGGACACGAAGCAAGAGTAGTTGACGTCTGCCACGAAGTCGAGCCATTCAATGTGTATCATGGAGCTTTTCTCCTGCTAAACACCTGGAAGTACGCAAAAGCTGTTCACTGCGTCGTCGTAGATCCCACCGTTGGCAGTGAGAGAAAAGCAATAGCCATACTGTGCGATAGCTCAGCTTTCGTAGGCCCAGACAACGGAGTTCTCTATCCAGCGGCCAGAGAGGCGGGAATAGAAAAAGTGATTGCTCTCGACTCGAAAAAAGTTTTCGATTTCCTCAAAAGATGTTTGAGGAGAGAAATCAAACTTTCGACCACGTTCCACGGAAGAGATCTTTTCGCCCCGGCATCAGCTCTTACTGCTGCAGGAGTCGTGGAGGACTACGGGGAGGAAATCGAGGATGTTGTAGAGCTGGAGCTGTTTGACACCAGAATAGAGGGAGATCAGCTGAAGTGTAGAGTTGTGTTCAACGACAGGTTCGGAAACGCGATAACCAACGTCAGAGAGGATGTGGCGAGGAACTTTGATGGTTTCTGGTTTGGAAACACGTACTTTCCCCTTGTCGAGAGGATTACCGACGTAAAAGTGGGAGAGACATTTGCTATAATTGGAAGCTTTGGAACTCTCGAGTTGTGTATCAGAGAGGGAAGTGCCAAGGATTTAGGGATTGGGTCGGGAGAGCTGAGTCTGAAGGTAGAAATTTGAGCGCTTCATTAACTTTATTACGCAAGGTGGAGAATTAATAACATGAACGACCTTCATGGGAATTCACGAGAAAACATCAGCCTCAACGAGAAGGAAACGATAGATAGAGCGATAGCTAGCCTGATAAACGCTGTCAACAAGCACTTACCGAGGAACAGCAGAATGCTCGCAGAGATGCTGAAAGAGGAGTTTCCCACGATAAGGGCGAGAGACGGGAACGAGTACGTGATAGAGAGGAAAGAGCTGGAGTTTATAGCGAACCACCTTGATGAGGAGGAAGCTAAGACGTTTCCTATTCCGATTATACTCGAGATGTGCGACGTAAGAGGAAAAACTCTTGTTTACGTCAGAAACAAAAAGCACGCCGAGTTTTTGAGAAGATCTTTTGGCTTTGATAGGTTCGTTGACGGAGTTTTGGTACTAGACGTTCACGAAATTTACCCAATAAGGAGAAAGCTGAAAACTGCATCTCAGGTAATGTTCAATGTGATCGAGTAATCAGAGCAGCACAACTGTTTTTTACAGAGACGTTCCTACATACACTACATGAAGTTTGAACACCTGTACTGCACACGTTGTGGCTCCGAATTCGACATTATAGTGAGAAGGACGACGGGTTACTCTGGGTCTCTGCACATACCGAACCTATTCTGCCCGTTTTGCGGTGGTAGAAGGCTCGTAAAAAAGCAAGGGGTATTCCTGCATGAGCCCTGAAGGGGCCGTTGCCGAGTTCGAAAGAGAGTTCGAGAGAAGAAGAAAGATAATAGCAGACTTCGTAAAACAAAGGGGCACCGTTACCTTCAGGGATTTCTGCTGGGCTCTCCTTTACCATCCAGATGCTGGGTACTATGTGAGAGAAGAAGTTGAGTTGATAGAGACGTACGACGACTTCGTAGTAGATAGAAACCTAAGAGAGGCGGCAATAGAGATTGCGGTCAGAGACATGTTGTGCAGAAACCTAGAAGAGGATGTTGTAACTCTAAAACTCCTTGGGGACGAGGAGAAAATAGATGAGGGATTCGAAGGTGTTGTAGTTGCAAACGAATATTTCACATCCCTGCCCTTCCACATCGTGAAAAGGGACGAAAACGGCGAGAAACTCGTATGCGTGAAGTATGAGGGAGACTTCTTAGAGGTCGAGTGCGGCAAGGAGCTTAAAGAGTTGGAGGAAGTAGAGGAGTTTCTGAGTTACGCGAGACCCTACATCAACGTGGAGAAGTTTGCCGTCTGTACGGATGCCGTAAGAAAGATGGAGGAAATAGCATCAAAAATCGAGAGAGGCTATGTGCTGATAGTAGATTACGGCCTTCCAGCTGAGGAATACTACTCGAGGAAGCTCAGGCTTGCGTGTTTCAGTAAGGACAGTTTCAGTCACAACCCCTACTCTTCCGCCGGAAAGAGGGCCGTTTCAGCTCCCGTCGATTTCACGGCTCTCATGAGGGCTGCCGAGAGAGAAGGAATGGAGGTAAATGGTATGACAAGCTACAGGTACTTCCTGCTAAACACAATAGGTAAAGACGAAACTGAGGAGGCTTCGGACTTCAAGTCAATAGCGATGCCAGTAACAATGAAGGTACTCGTGCTGCAGAAGGGCGTGGAGTGGAGGAAGTTAAAGTGCTTGAGAAATACCCCGGCTTTTGGCTACTGGGTGAAGTACAACAGGGTTGATACGAGCTTTTTGGACTTGTGACGATATATTCTATTTACGTTTTTACTGTTCGACACTTTATCGACAGCTGTTTATCTTACTTGGCTGCGAAGAAAAAATCAGCAGGTGGCTCTGCCTCCCAGCATCCTCGCACACTCTGGGCAGAGGCCTACCTTCAGAACTTCGTTTTCTGTGAACCTGTAACCAAGCCAGTGGTCGAGAAGCCATCCGCAGGCGGAGTCGACCTCCACGACTTTACCGCAGAGCTGACACACTGCTTTCATCATGCCCACGCCGGCAGGGTTGAATATAAATTTTTACATCTTTGTTCGTTTAAATTCTACTTTACTCTTTCTCCAGTCATACTTTCAGTCCGGCTCGTAAACCAGGAAGTTCTCACCTCCGTGACTCCTAAGATGTCGTCTTTCCACAAAATCACAGCTCATCGGTCGTATAACGCAAACGCATCCCGTAAGCTTAGCAAGAGAAAAAATACTCTTCCAGAGTTCTGGTGGAGGCCTTATGGAGTAAACTACATCAGCTTTTCTACAAACTTCCAGCAACCTGTCTCCAGGGTTCTCGACATCGCAGGCAAAGAACTCTATTCCGAGTCCGGAAAAAACTTCTCCCACCTCCTTGTTCTTATCGCAGACGCACAGGAGTAACCCTCTATCTTTCAGAATTTTTGCAACCTCACAGTAGTACCCACAGCACACTTCAACGGCCTTTCCAAAGCTCGCCACGAACTCGGCTATTGCGAGGGGTCGCACAGTTTAAATTCTGTTTTCGTATAATTAAACGTACCGTGATGTCAGTAATGATTAGAAGGTACATGGAGAGGGACTACTGGGATGTGCTGCAAATAGATAGGGAAGCGTTCTCGCCCAGCAACGCAGCCTACGACGTTTACCTCTACCTGAAGTACGGCAGCGTTATATTCGTAGCCGAAATAGACAGGAGAGTAGTAGGATACGTCACAGTAATGGAGATGGAGGGTGGAGATGCGAAAGTAATGTCGATAGCCGTAAAGAGAGAGTTCAGGGGAATGGGGATAGGTTCGAGACTTCTCGACGAGGCAATAAGGTGGTGTAAGGTGAGAGGAAAGAGGAGGCTGCTGCTCGAAGTCAGGGTTTCTAATCTTCCCGCCCAAAACCTGTATAAAAAAAAGGGATTCAGAGTAATCGGTGTAAATCCAAACTACTACAGTGATGGAGAGGATGCATATATAATGTCACTTACCCTTGAAGGGCAATGACTTCGAGCAGCTCCCTAACTCTCTGGTTTCTGAGTACTTCTTCAGGCGGAGTCTCCTTAAAAATCTCAGACAGTCCTTTACACAGTGTGAGTATCGCCTTTTTGTGCTCAGCCTTGCTCTTGTGGATGTGCACGGGCTGAATCCCGAGCTCCTCGTACATCTTGAAGTGTCCGTTAGCAATTCCTGCCTCCTCGAAAAACCTCTTCATGTGGAACAACGTCAGGTGCAAAAGCACGAGCTCTTCCTTATGCATTCTCACCACCCGCTGCCAGCAGCTATTCCAAATCTGAATAAATGCTGTAGAAATAATTTTCCTTTAAACTTATACATATACATACAGTGTCATACATATTATCATTTTAAATCGTTATAAAATGTTAAGAACTGTTTAGGATCTGAGACGATTGCCGTGCAGCAGATGTTAAAATAAAGCTTTAATACTTCGGATGTCGAATACTGAGCAATGAACATCCTGCTCAGCAGAAAGGACACGATGAGGCTGCTAATACTAACAGAGCTCGTCAAAAACAGGGATTGCAGTCAGAGAGACATAGCCAAAAAGTTTGGATTGACCCCCCAAGCTATCTCGGAGCACTTCAAAGACCTGATAGCAGAGGGTTTCGTCACAGTGATAAGAAAGGGCTACTACCAAGTTACCGAAAGAGGAATAGAGTGGCTAACAAAGAGTGTTCTCGACCTATACCTGTTCAGCGAGGAGCTAACAAAGAAACTTTTTTCGAGATCCATAGTCGCTCTCGCCTCCGGAGACATAAATGAGGGAGATGAAGTAGTTTACTGGTTTCAGGATGGCTACACCTACGCGAGGGCAGAAAAGGGAGGAGGAAACGGAGTAGCTTTAACTTCGGCAAAAGACGGAGAAGACGTACTCATAAAGGCGACGAAGTGGTTCGAACCTCCCAAAAAAGGTGAAATCATAATTGTGAAGGTGCCGGACGTTGGAGAAGGAGGGAGCAGAAAGGTCGACATCGAGAAGTTCAGAGAGCTGATAAAGAGTAGGCCGAGGAGTTTGGTTTTGGCGATAGGGGTTGAGGCCCTCGTTGCGTGCAGGAAGGCTGGAGTTGAGCCGATATTCTTTGGGACCAAAGAGGTTTGCGTGGAAGCAGCTCACCAAGGAAGTGGGGTTATAGTTGCCTGCACTGAGAACATGCTGAACGACCTGCTGAGGAAGCTGATAGATGAGGAGCTCGAGTTTAAAATAAAGGAGTTCAGCGGGACATGAACATCAACAGAAACAGCATTAGGAACATCAAGCCCATCATTGCGAGCATGAGGTTTCTCTGCTTTTTCCTCTCCCTTTCAGCTTCCTCCTCGCACTCCTTGCTGCAGTAAAGCTTATCGGGCTCTATCGCCTTTCCACAAACTATGCAGTGCCTGTGAGGTACTATCCCGGGCATGGGCTGTATGGGGCGAGAAACAATATAAACCTGCCGTTTCAAGCTTGTACATGGGCAACTTTTCGGAGAGCTTTTCGGACGAGGCGAGGAGGGCGGTTCTCGAGTGGATAAAAAGCGAGGGGATTTTCAAGAGAGAAGTGAGCGACGAGATGGCTGACTGGCACTACGTAGTGGAGTTTCCGCTCGAAAGCGGACAGGTGAGCGACATAGTCATGCCAAAGGGCAAGGATTTCGTACTCGTTGTTAGTGGTCTTGTTTTTGCGGAAGAACACTACAAAGCCTTGCATTCTTTACCTCCAAACAAGAAAAAAGAGATGATTTTTAGGTGGAAGATGGACCTGCTCTTCAGAAACGCCGAGTTCAGGATGTTACCAGACGACATGTCGATTCAGAGGATTGACTTCTCGATGCCAGTCTATCTGGAAGAGCTGACGAAGCCGAAGCTGTTCGAAGCTCTCAGGGAGGTTTTCAAGTGCAAACTCTACATAATATGGCAGCTCAACCACCACTTCGGAGATAGCAGCAGGGGTGGTGGTGTGGAGGCGATGTACCTGTGAGCGAGTACACGGTAAAGCCAATAGGTTATGTGAGGAACCCGAGAGATAAACTTCCAGTCCAGCCGGTTTTTGCCGATGAGGAGTACACTGTAAAGATCGAGCTATTTCCCGAGTACGTCAAAGGGCTTTACAGGCTCGAAGAGTTCTCCCACATTATAGTGGTCATGTACTTCCACAAGTCCTCAGATTACAGCCTGATAGTAAAACCACACTTCGACGACAGGTTAAGGGGAGTTTTCGCTACACGCTCTCCGAGGAGGCCAAATCCAATAGCCATAAGCACGGTCAAGCTCGAGAAAATAGAGGAAAACGTGCTCTACGTCAAAAACCTCGACGCCTACGACGGAACTCCCGTTCTGGACATAAAACCGCACTCCCCTCTCGTCGATTGCCCGGAGGTGAGCAAAGACGAGATAAGCAAGCACCTGAAAAGGCACGAAAGATCGTGATTTGTTTATTTTGCAATTTTGCTGTAACGTTCTGTACTATCAGTGGGTGGTAGCCTGTGGCAGTTTGTAGTTTAACAAAGATTTAATAAAAAATTAAAAAACAAAAGTAAAGCAACCGAAACTGTAAAGACGACAACTCAAAGCCAATTAGCCAAGCTCAAAACGCGGACAAACCAAAAACTAAATATCGGGGAATTAAAATTCCGGCGATGAAATTCGACGCAAAGGCATACAGGGAGCTTACAGAGGAGGACTTCGAAAAAACGTGGCTTGAGAGTTACAGGGTTCTGACACCCAAGAGTATAAACGAAAGGTATCCTCGCGTTTCTTACTCAGCCGGAGTTGAGCATCCTCTCTTTAAAACAATCCAGAGGCTAAGAGAAGCTTACCTCAGGCTCGGGTTCAGAGAGGTCGTGAACCCGCTTATTGTAGAGGAGGGACACGTAAAGAGGCAGTTCGGAAAGGAGGCTTTAGCCGTTCTCGACAGGTGTTTCTACCTTGCTTCTCTGCCAAAACCGAACGTCGGCATCTCCGCCGAGAAAGTTGAGAAGATTAAGGAAATAGTAGAAGTGAGTGAGGGCGAAATAGAGGAGCTGAGAGAAGTTCTCCACCTCTACAAGAAGGGGAAGATAGACGGAGACGATCTGAGCTATGAGGTGGCAAAAGCTCTAAAAACTGACGACACAACGGCCGTAAGAATCCTTGACGAGGTCTTTCCGGAGTTCAGAGATCTGAGGCCAGAGGCGTCAACCCTAACGCTTAGGAGTCACATGACGACGGGGTGGTTCATAACCCTCAGCCAGATTGCGGATAAACTTCCACTGCCCATAAAGCTGTTCAGCGTTGATAGGTGCTTCAGAAAGGAGCAGGGAGAGGACGCAACAAGGCTCTACACGTACTTCTCCGCGAGTTGCGTGATAGTTGACGAGGACGTGAGCGTTGATGACGGGAAGGCAGTTGCGGAGGGGTTACTGAGGCAGTTCGGGTTCGAGAAGTTCAAGTTCAGGCCGGACGAAAAGAGGAGCAAGTACTACATCCCCGGCACCCAGACTGAAGTTTTCGCCTACCATCCAGCCCTCGTTGGATCCAACACGAAGTATAAAGACGGCTGGATAGAGATCGCAACCTTTGGTATTTACTCCCCAACCGCCCTATCCCAGTACGATGTAGAATATCCGGTAATGAATCTCGGCATGGGCGTTGAAAGGCTGGCAATGGTTCTCTACGGCTTTTCAGACGTCAGAAAGATGGTTTATCCCCAGCTCTACGGGGAGATTAAACTGGCGGACATAGACATAGCGAGGGCGATGAAGATAGAAGAGGTGCCCAAGACAGCAAAGGGAATGGAGATAGCTGAGGCGGTTGTGAGAGTCGCTGAAGAAAAGGCTGAAGAGAAGAGTCCATGCTCTTTTGAGGCGTGGAAGGGAGAGATTTACGGTAAAGAGGTTAGGGTGGTAGTGTTCGAGAAGGAGGAGGGGACGAAGCTCTGCGGGCCCGCTTACGCGAACGAGATAGTCGTTTACAACGGCAGCATATACGGCATACCGAGGAGCGGGAAGTGGGAGAAGTACTTTGCTGAAGGTGTTGCCACGGGAATAAGGTACATAGACGGCTTCGCTTACAGGGCTGCGAACGTTGCGGAGGAGCTAGCATGCAGGGGGGAGAGTGGAGAGGTGAGGGTTAGAGTTGTCGAGGGGTTGAGCGACATCAACGTCAGACTGCAGGAGAACGTCAGGAGGTACATTGCCTCCACCGGTGGTAAAATTGATGTAAGAGGACCTATGTTCGTGGCTGTCAGGGTAGAAGTTGAGGGTTGAGATTGTGAGATTGTAGTTGAAGGTTTGGAAGCTTGTAGTTGAAGCTTGCAGATTGGTAAAGGTGCAATCAGAAAGCAGAAAGCACTTAAGAAAGTTAAGACTAAACTATACGAGTTAATTTCAAACACCCCAAAACCCAAAAGCGAGCGAAAGAGATATATAGCCCGGAAGTACGGGAGTTTTTACGCCGAATGCTCCGGTGGTGTAGCCCGGCCAATCATACGGGACTCTCGATCCCGTGACCCGGGTTCAAATCCCGGCCGGAGCACTTTTTGATTTTACT
>JAMOMT010000089.1 GCA_027066965.1 Archaeoglobaceae archaeon | reverse complement strand
GACCTCGCGCTGCAATGTGAGGGCAATTCACGTCTTTAGGAAGATGGGATTTAGAGTCGTAGATTCCTGCTACGACTACGAGATGTACTTGCCTCTCGACGAGAGTAAGACTTGCTAAACAACCTCTACAAAAAATGGAGAGGTTTTTGTTTTAGTTAAGTTCGACCTTGACTGTGAAGCTACCGGTTCTGGTCGTTCTCGTACTTTTGCTAATTCCTGCAGCTGCGCTGAACTCTCCTTCGTGGCTAAAACCTCATCAGGAGCGGAGTGATAGCACCCTACCCGAATCCAGTCGGAAGAGACTATTCCGAGTTGTTTTATCGTTAGGAAATTCGAACACAGACGTCTCTCTGACTAAGAGTAATCGGATTCTGTGGAAGTTCGAGGTCAGGGGAAAGGCGTGCGAGTGGCTTGCGGAAAAGTTTCTCGAAGACCATCGTAGCTCTGGAACGAGCTCAGTTGCTTGGACTTTCTCACTCCTTTCCGCAGTGCTCGCTCCAGTTTTACTTTCGGCTTATGCGAGACTCAGAAAGTAAGTCTGGCGAGAAAGCTTTTTACCCTTTCGGGAGATAGTTAAAACGATGGTAACCGCTCTGGTGTTTCACGAGTCTTACCTCGAGCACGAGCAGACTCCAACTCATCCCGAGAGAAAGGAGAGACTCGCCTACACTTTCGACCAGCTAATGGAAGAGGGAATTTTCGAGTCCAAAGCTGTGGAGGTCGTAAGTCCCTTCAGGGCTGACGAGGAAGATGTGCTTGCCGTTCACACGAGGGATTACTTGGAGTTCCTCAAGAGGGAAAGCAAAACAGGCGGGATAATCGACTGGGACACTGTGATACCGGTTGGCCTCTACGAGAGTGCCATGCTCGCCGCTGGAGGGGCGATTAGGGCTGCCGAGATCGTTGACAAAGGAGAGGCTGAGAACGCATTCGCCATGGTTAGACCTCCCGGCCACCATGCGAAGCCGGGAATTGGGGCAGGCTTCTGCTACCTGAACAACATAGCAATAGCCGTGAGGTGGCTTCAGAGGAAGAGGAGATACAGCAGGATTCTGATCCTCGATTGGGATGCACACCATGGGGACGGGACTCAGGAGATATTTTACAGGGACCCTACAGTCCTCTTTATCTCCCTACATCAGATGCCCCTCTACCCTGGAACTGGCTATCCGAGGGAGGTTGGTGAGGGAGAGGGTGAGGGTTACACAATCAATGTTCCCCTACCTCCGGGAGCTGGAGACGAGTGCTACTTGACAGTCTTCGACGAGATAGTCGAGCCCGTCGCTCACGACTTCAGGCCAGAGTTCATAGCCGTTTCGGCTGGACAGGATAACCACTTCACCGACCCACTTACTGGCTTGGCTTTGACTGCCAGAGGGTATGCGGAGCTGATGGAGAGAACCAAGAAACTCGCAGAGGAGCTGTGCGACGGAAGACTCTTCGCAGTGTTAGAAGGTGGTTACAGCATAGAAGCTGCTTTACCGTACACTAACCTCGCTATAATAGCGGCGATGGCGGGGCTCGATACTTCGTGCATAAGAGAGCCCAGAAGCTATCTCTCCGCTCTTGACTCAGTGCTTGATCCATCCGCCCCTCAGAAGGTCAGGATGACACTAGAAGAGGTCAAAAAAATCCACGCCACGTACTGGGGGTGCTTTGTGAGGTGGTGAACTTGGAAGAGAGCTCTTTCGATGTACCGAAAGAAGTCTTAAAGCTGTGGGACAAGTACGGGCTGCCAGAAAACGTCAGAAGGCACTGCATCGAGGTGGCAAAACTTGCAGTGGAGATGGCTGAGAGAGCGAGGCAGAACGGGTATGAAGTTGACGTTGAGGCGGTAAAGCTTGGAGCACTTTTGCACGACATAGGGAGGGCGAAAACCCACGGCTTGGAGCACTTCGTTGTTAGCGGCGAAATACTGAGGAATGAGGGTTTAGACGAGAAAGTTGTCAAAATCGCTGAGAGACACTTTTCCTGTGGGATAACTGCTGAAGAGGCGAAAGTTCTTGGTTTGCCGGAAAGGGACTTTATGCCAGAAACTCTGGAGGAGAAGATAGTCGCTTTTGCAGACAATCTGATATTTGACAGGAAGAGGGCGAGCTTTGAAGAGTTTTACAGGAAACTCGAAGAGCTTAAAAACAGGGTTGAAGAGAACCAAAAGTGGATCGTGGAGAACAGCCTGAAAAGAGCAATCAGGATGAGGGAGGAACTTGAAAAGGTTACGGGTATGAAGTTTTAGTATTTGGGGGACCGCTATGAAGTACAGAATAACCAGAATAGAGATGAAGGACGAAAACTACGTCGTCGTTTACATGAAGCTTGCGAACAGAGATGGTTTCGCAGCTCCCAGTATCGAAGACGCACTGAAAGATCCGTTCAGGCTCGTGCAGCTGAGTAAACAGATAGGTGATGCGTGCGTTAGCTCCATGATGGACGACGCAAGCATAACTCTCGACTACTCCGAGTACTG
>JAMOMT010000088.1 GCA_027066965.1 Archaeoglobaceae archaeon | reverse complement strand
AGAGAGTCGAGTTTCTCCACTACCTTAGGATAGTACCTCTTGACGGAGTCGACCTTTTTCTGCGAGAGGATAGTAAAGAGCATTCCTCTCGAATAACCGGGAACGTTGAGATTTCTCACGCTGGAGAGTTTCTTCCTGAGTCTCCAGAACTCATCCGCATCAATACATATCAACTTTCATCACCTTTGATCTACTCACGCTTTCACAGTTAAAACTTTACCTACTTTTAGACCGTAGAAGAGCTAAAACCTCAGACAGTAAACGAACAGAGTTCTAACTCTGCCCTTTCTCAAACCGGCATACTTTGTACTCATCTGGATTTTTGCCTTTTTAATTCTCTGAATTTTGGAAATGGCGTTTCTCGCCTCGTTAACGTCCGAAACGTAAACGTCCAGTCCTCCTTTAACCTTCTCGACATAAAACTCACCACAGGTTCTCTCAATTACCGGCAAAAGCTCGTTTATCCACTTCCTGAATTCGCCCCTGAGCTGAATTATCGCAGGGTGCTTCATGGCTCAGTTTACCTTGCAGCACTCACTATCTTTATCACGTCGTTGTTCTTCAGCTCGTAGTCCTCGCTTATCCTCATCTTCTTTCTCGCGTCTATCGCGTATATGAAGTTCTCACCTATCTCTGTGTGGATCATGTAGGCGAGTTCTCTCGCAGTCGTGCCCTTCTTCACGAGCATCGCGTCCGGCAATACGTTACCTTTCGTGTCCGTGTACTTGTTCTCGTCCTCCACAGGATAAACAACTATGTACTCCAAAACGTCGAAGACCACCTTGTTTATAGCGTCTTGAACGCCCGTGCTCCCAAATCTCTTGAGAAACTCCCTAATCATCTCAAGAGCCTTTTTCTGCTTCTCGTTCAGCTCCTTGAGAATTTCGAAGTCATTGTCTCCCGGCAAATACCTTATGTAGCCGTTCTTTGCGGCCATCCTGAGAGTCAGCTCGTACATGGCAGAAGTGGGGATTGCAGCGTACTTCTCCTCAAGTTTTTTCAGATTCTCCTCAGGAGCCCTGTCTGCCTTATTCGCGGCAACAACTGTTTTCATCCTCCTCTTCCTCAGTTCTCTGGCAAAAGTCAAAAGCTCATCTTCCCCGTAGGATGAAACGTCAGAGCCGATGACTCTCATTGCCTCTCTCACGTGCCACTCCTTGAAGCCCAGCCCGGCTAGCTGCTCGGTTATGAACTTTACGGGATCCTTCTTCTCCATCGTTATCCTTCTCACCATCTTCTCCCAGTTTCTCTTGAGAATGCCGAATATCCACATGTCCAGTTCTTCCTGAAGGAACTCAACATCTTTACAGGGATCGTACTCACCAACTCCAACCTCGTTACCCTCCTCATCAGTGGAGCCTGAAGCGTCTACAACCTGTATAACCGCCTCGCTCTGCCTCAGGTTGTCAAGGAACTCATTACCGAGTCCTCTGCCTTCGTGAGCTCCCGGAACCAAGCCAGCTACATCTATCAGCTTTACTGGAATGAATCTCCATCCGTCAACGCACTCCTTGCACTTGACTCCAAGCTCCTCGCAAACACACTTAACACGAACGTGAGCGATTCCTACGTTCGGCTCTATCGTCGTGAACGGGTAGTTCGCTATCTCCACATCTGCAAGGGTAGCAGCCTTAAAAAAAGTCGACTTCCCGGCGTTCGGCTTACCAGCTATTCCTATCTCTATCACGATTTCACCTCATCCCGTCTCTCTCGTACTCTCCCCTCTTCCTCGTACCCAAGATCCCCAGCTTTCTCACATTCTCCCTCAGCCAGCTTGCGTACTCAGGGGTTATTTCACCTCTCTTCTCGAAGTAGTCGATTATCTCCTTTGCTTGCTCCTCGTTCTCGCACCTTTCGAGGTGGTCAAGGACTGTAGGATACCTCGTGCCCTCAAGTTCCTGGTAGAGGTTCGGAAACATCTTTCTGAATCTGTCTTTGTCCCACTCTATCAAATCTCATCCCTCCTGTCGTTATTCGTTCCAGCGTTGCCGGTGTTGCCAGAACTTCTAAGCTCTTTGAGAAGTTTAACCGTGTTTTCGAGCTCCTCCCTTGCAGACGGTATTTTGTCAGGCTTCTCGAACCTGAAAGGATCTTTTCTCTCAAGTTTTCTTCCACCTTCCTTCCCAGCACCAATTTCGTATCCCTCAAGCTCGAGCATCGCTTTTTCAGCTATCTTCTTGTCAACCTCCGGCCTGTTTAGCCCGTCGAGTTCCACAACAGAAGAGCCCGTAACCTTTCCATTCAGGACTTCCTGCAGGTTCAGCTTTGGCTTTATTATTATCCCCGCCTCTCCAACTATCGTACCCTCAACGACGCAGTTCTCCTCAACGTAAACTCTCTCCGCCTTTATGTGCCCCACAACTTCGCTGCCCTTCATAACAGCCACGAGTTTGCCCTCTACAGCTCCATGAACTCTGCTGTTCTTTATCACAATTACTCCGCTATTGGCAGTCTCGTTCTCTTGGGGTTTGCATCTCACG
>JAMOMT010000087.1 GCA_027066965.1 Archaeoglobaceae archaeon | reverse complement strand
GTAGTGATCCTCCAGAACGCTGAGACAATAAAGCTCGTGGCTCCGGGAGGAAAACACGTTTCGGTTGCAGAGCTAAAGCCGGGAGACGAAGTGCTTGTGTGGCTCGGCAAGAAAGCAAGGCATTTTGGTGTGGGAGTAGACGAGTTTATAGTGGAGAAATAATAAATAGTAATTTTAAATCATTATATAGTAGATATTTAAATAAAATAAAAAAATAAAAAAGATAAACATGATAGTTGCCTCCGTCAGAAACTTGGAAGAAGCGAGGAGCAACGATGCCGATATCGTTGAGTTCAGGCTCGATCTGTTTCCAGAGTTGCCTTCAAAGGATGAGATTAAGGCAGTAGAAAAGCCGAAGATACTAACAGTCAGAAGGCCGGAGGATGGAGGGAACTTTAAGGGGGAAGAGGAGGAGAGACTCGAAATATTCAGAAAGTATGCCCATCTTTTCGACTATGCAGATGTGGAAGTTTACGCAGGGGAAGAATTCTTCGAAATTCCTTGTAAAATTATCGAATCTTATCACAATTTCAGGCTCACTCCAAGCTACGAAGAGCTGAGAGACTTGGTTGAGGGCAGGAGGGGCGAGATATTCAAGATAGCCGTAATGGGCAGGAAGAAGAAAGACGTCGTAACGATAGCGAGGATATTAAGCGAGTACGAGAATGTCGTTGCATTTCTAATGGGTGAAAAGTTCTCTTTTACGAGGATTATGGCTGTTGCCCTTGGTTCCCCCTTCATATACTGTTCAGTAGGTCAGGCAGTTGCCCCGGGGCAACTCTCGGTTGAAGAGGCAAGAGAGGTGCTTAAAATGCTCGAACTGGTGAGAGAATGAAACCAAAGATGCTGATTTACGGTGCAGGAAGGATGGGTAAGTTCTTCAGAGACTTCTTCTTCTCAAGAGGTTATCCTGTAAAATGCTACGACGTTTTGCCTGAGAGGAGAGATACTGACAGCATAGAGGGGGATGTGATATGGCTCTGCGTGCCCATGCAGTGCATACCTCAGGCAGCTAACGATATAGTGAGGAGGAACCCCAAGGCGTTGGTCGTTGATATAGCATCCATCAAGACTTTCTCAATACCTCACCTCGAATCAGCCGGCTTGGAGTACATGAGCCTTCATCCCATGTTCGGGCCTGACAGCGAGATAGGTCTCTCGAACATAATAGTCGTCAAGAGGTGTGGTAGGAAGGAGGAAGAAGTAATTCTCGAAGAGTTCAGGAAAGCTGGAGCCATTCTTAGCGAACTTTCGCCAGAGGAACACGACGCAAAGATGGCAGAAATTCAGGGCTTAAGCCACTTCCTACTTGTAGGAATGGCGTACTTCCTGAGAAACAGGTTTGGTGGAGAGGATCTGAAGTTTGCCTCCCCGATATTCGCCACGATGTACAAGCTTGCATCGAGAATAGTAAATCAGGACTGGACGATGTACTGGCATATACAGAGAAATGCTGAAGTTCTAAGGAAAGAACTGATAAAGAGTTTGGAGGAGCTCGACAGAAAGTTCAGGGACGAGAAGAAGTTCGAGGAAGTCTTCTCCCAGCTCAAGGAGAAGTTCGATGATTACGCTAACAGCACACTCATACTCGACGCTTGCAAGGCTACCTGGGACGTCTCTACGATGGAGCTGCTTAGAGGCTACATAAGGGCTGTTGATTCCCTGATTCTGAGGCTGATAGAGAGGAGAACTTCTGCGGGAAGAAAGATAGCGTTGCACAAGAGAGATAGAAACGAGCCGGTGGAAATAGCTGAGGTTGAGGAGGTCAAGATAAAGGACCTGCTGTCTAAAACCGATCTGAGCCCCGTTTACGTTCAGGAGATATTCGAGAGGATAATGAGTCTGACTAAGGAGGAGGAGTACAGGGTTCTGGGGATAAAGAAAACCCTAGCAGTTCTTGGACCGGCTGGAAGTTTCAGCGAGGAAGCTGCGTTAAAGCTCGTGGGATCGAGGCTACCTCTGAAGTACTGCAGCAACACGGACGAGATAATAAAGTGCGTTGAAAGTGGCTTAGCAGATTACGGGCTTGTACCAATAGAGAATTCCGTGAACGGAACGGTTATAGCAGTGCTGGACGCTCTGATGAACGCGAACGTTGAGGTATTTGGTGAGACAACTTTAAGAATAGTTCACTGCCTCGTTGCTAAGAGGCCTCTCGACCTGAAGGACATCAAGGCTGTCTATTCTCACCCCCAGGCAATAGCCCAGTGCATGGGCTTCATAAACAACTACCTTAGAGCCGAGTTACATTACACCAAAAGCACATCAGATGCTATATCTCTGCTTGACGACTACAGCGCTGCCATAGTCTCTGAGAATGCAGCGAGGCTGCACAAACTCTACATACTCAGGAAGGGAATTCAGGACGTCAAGACGAACGAGACGAGGTTCTACCTAATAAGGAAGAGGGGGAGCGGGAAGAGAGAGGGAGGAATTACCTCTCTATTCTTTGGAGTTGAAGACAGGCCGGGAGCTTTGAAGGATGTGCTTGAAGTATTTTA
>JAMOMT010000086.1 GCA_027066965.1 Archaeoglobaceae archaeon | reverse complement strand
ACTGACTTAACGTCGAGAGAAATCAGAAGCTCGACGACCTCGTTCGGAAATGGGTAGTAGCCAACCACATCTCCACAGCAGTAAATCTCGTCGCACGCTTCGAGCTTCTCAACTACCGCTTCGAGAGCTGGTAAGTTACCGTGGACGTCAGATATGAAAGCCACGAGCATGTAATAACTTCTCCATATAAACCTTAGTAGTTTTGCTCACCTTTTACTACTTTTTCTACTGCATTTCCACTGCATCATCTGAAAGCCGTTTTTATTCCAAGTGATACGATGAAAAGGGTTACTGAAAGGTGCGTTCGGTGTAATTATATCACAGGAGGGTTTAACGTGAGAAAGGTAAAAGTGGAACTCGAGAATGAACTCAAGCTTAACGACGTTTTTGTAAGAACGTCCCGCAACGAGATAGAGCCGTTTGACAGAACAAAGATCGTAGAATCTCTCGTCAAGGAGACGGGCGTCCCGAGAAACACAGCAGAAGAAATAGCTCTGGAGGTGGAGAGAGGAATAAAATCCCTAAATCTGGAGTTCGTCTCAGCCCCCTTGATCAGGGAGATAGTGAACGTCAAGCTGATAGAGAGGGGACTCGAGAGCGAGAGGGCGAAGTACACCAGGCTGGGAATGCCAGTTTACGATGTCACGCAGCTCATAGAGAGAGGCTCCAAGGAAAACGCTAACCTCCAGCACAACCCCGAAACGATCCACAAGCTCGTGGCTGACAATGTGATGAAGGAGTACGCTCTCCTCCACATCCTTCCCTTAGAGCTGGCAGATGCGCACATGAGGGGAGACATACACATCCACGACCTGGAGTACTTTGCAACCCGTCCCTACTGCTTCCAGCACGACCTGAGATGGTTCCTGAAGAACGGGCTAAAGGTGGACGGGACAGGAGAGAACACCGCTATCGCAGGACCGGCAAAGAACGCTGAAGTTGCAATCCTGCATGCAGCAAAGGCTTTGGCTGCTGCTCAGACGAACTTTGCCGGTGGGCAAGGATTGGACTTCTTCAACGTTTGGTTAGCTCCCTACTTGGCCGGTAAGTCGTACAGGGAGATAAAGCAGCTCGCACAGATGTTCGTCTACGAAATGAGCCAGATGTACGTGGCAAGAGGAGGACAAACAGTCTTCAGCGACATCGACATTGAATACGGAGTCCCCAGCGTGGTTGCTGACATGCCCGCAGTTCTCCCCGGTGGCATTGTCAGGGACTCAATAACTTACGGGGACTTCGAGGAAGAAGCCATAAAGTTTGCCCACGCCCTCACAGAGGTTTACACAGAGGGGGACTACGTAGGAAAGCCGTTCTTCTTCCCCAAGCCCAACTACAAGCTGAGGAAGGAGTGTTTCAAGAAGGAGGGCTTCGAGGAGTTCATGATCGCTGTTCACAGGTGCGTCGCGAAGTACGGTTCGCCCTACTTCCTGAACTTGCTTGCTGGCTACCTGCCAGATAACGTCTTCGCTCAGTGCTGCAGGCTAGTCCTTTCTCCGGACGCAAACGACTGGGAGGACTTCGCGAAGGGCTGCATGAGGACTGGTAGCTTACAGGTCGTAACGATTAACCTGCCCAGGATCGCCTACGAAAGCAAGGACGAGGACAAACTCTTCAACTTGCTGAGAGAAAGGATGGAGCTCGCCAGAAGGGTCATAGAGATCAAGGCCGAGGTGATAAGGAGGAGGATGGCCGAAGGTGCCTTACCATTCCTCACTCAGGACGTCTACGGAGAGCCCTACTACAGGGTGGACAAGGTAGTCAGATCCATAGGTTTCGTAGGCCTGAACGAGATGCTCAAGGCCTTCCTAGGTGAGGAGCTCCACGAGAGCAGCAACGCCTGGAAGTTTGGACTCAAGGTTATCAAGTTCATGCTCGACACGGCAATAGAATGGTCCAGGGAGACTGGCCTTAGATGGGTGATAACTCAAACTCCAGCTGAGTCCACAGCTTACAGGTTCGCCAGACTGGACAAGAAGTACTTCCCCAACGCTGTTGTTCAGGGCGAAGGTGACAGTGTCTACTACACGAACTCCTCTCACTGCAGAGTTAGTGCTAACATCCCGCTGTTCGAAAGGCTGAAGATAGAGGGAGCCTTCCACCCTCTCTGCAACGGAGGCATGATGGCCCATGTGTGGATGGGCGAGAGCAACCCGTCCCCAGAGCTCATGTGGGAGCTGACGAAGAAGATAGCAACAAAGACCCTGATTGGTTACTGGGCTTACACCAAGGACATGACGTACTGCAGGAAGTGCAAGAAGGTCACGGGAGGGATAAACAGCACCTGTCCAAGCTGCGGCAGTACAGATGTTGAGTGCTACTCCAGGATCACGGGCTACTACCAGAGGGTCAGCGGGTGGAATGAGGGCAAGAGGAGAGAGCTCATGGATAGGTACAGGGTTAGGTTGGGTTAATTCATTTCTTACGTTTCGCATTTTTCTTCGTTTAAAAGTAGTAACTACAACTGCTACCGGTATTCGCTTGAAAAGTCAGAAAAAGCTTGAAGGATAAACTAAGCATCACCTTTAAGTACCAACAAAGTTCATCAGAAAAGTCCAAACAACGTACCATCCTCCCACAGCTAAACCCGCTATCGTCAGCCAGTCCTTGCCACCAAGCTCTTTAACTCCCAGCTTGGGCAGCAGAAACTTATTAACGTATATGAAGACTACGAGAATTATTATACCAATCGGGTCCCTCTTTAAACTCCCCAGCGTCACGATGTAAGATACGACACCTGCGACGCACCCAAGCAGAAAGGGTACGAAAGCTTTCAGCATCTCCTCGTCCATCTCCATCACCTATCACTTAATCACCTAAAAGATGGTCTCTCCGAGAGCCTTACGGGTAGAGGCAGAGGTTTGAAAGGCATACCCTCACACTCATTCCTAACTCTCTCCACGAGCTCTTCAACGCTCATCTCCACCTTCTTCGGTTTTTTAAGCTCCGACTCGGCCCTCACCGTCACTGTCAGCTTGCCACTTTCAAGTTCCTTCTCCCCAACCACAACTATGTACGGTATCCACTCCGTGGAAGCGTCTCTTATCTTCTTTCCGAGAGTTTCGCCTCTATCATCAACATCAGCCCTAATGTTCTCTTTCCTTAACTTTGTTACGACCTCCTCAGCGTACTCCAGAAACTTTTCCGATACTGGAATCACTCTGACCTGGATCGGAGAAAGCCACACTGGAAGCATCGGAAGCTTTCCACTTTCCATCTCCATGTGAGCTTTTTCAAGCAGAGCGTACATACACCTCTCTATAGCCCCGCTTGCAGAACAGTGGAGGATGTACGGCCTCTTCCTCTCTCCTTTTTCATCCACATAGCTTATGTCGTACCTCTCCGCGTTTTCCACGTCTATTTGAACTGTCGAGAGAGCTGAGGCCTTGTCCAAAGCATCCACGAAGTTGAACTCAAACTTCAGAACGAAGTAGAAGAAACGCCTATCCCACATTTCAATGAGTATCGGCTTGTTGAGGATTTCGGAGAGAGAGTTTATGAAGTCCTTGTTCTCCTCGTAGAAGTCCTTAGTCACCCTTATTGCCACCTCGTAGTCTTCAGGTTCGAGTCCAATTGCTCTAAGAGTTTCCACTCCAAGTTTGTACTGATTAAGGAACTCCTGCTTCGCCTGTTCCATGTCCCTAACGAGGGTGTGCATATCTGGCATCGTGAAAGCTCTCAGCCTCCTCAATCCAACGAGTTCTCCCCTCTGCTCCTTTCTAAAAGAGTAGCGAGTTAGCTCGTACATCTTGAGAGGGAGGTTTCTGTAAGTTATTATGGCATCGCTGCACATCAGAAATTGGCCGAAGCAGGCTGCGAAACGAAGGAAGAATTCCCTCTTATCCCCTTTTATTATGTACTGCCTCGCCGGAAACCTCTCAAGATACCTTCTCAGCGTTGGGTGGTCTCTGCTATACATTATCGGCGTTTCCACCTCCATAGCTCCGTACTCTATGCACTTCCTCGTGACAAACTCCTCCAGTAGCGACTTTATCAACCTACCCTTCGGATAGTAACGCATGTGTCCACTGTCGCTCGCACTCTCGTAGTCCGCTATCTGCAATCTCCTCATCAGCTCCACATGAGGTGGAACTCTATCAACTGCCCTCCTCTTGGATATTTCGTAGTCAGCGAACTTCTTGAGCTTAGGATAGTTGGAGAAGTCAAAATCCTCCACGCTTACGAGTTTGCCCTCGTGTAGGATGTACCAGTAGCTCCTAGCCTTCTCCTCGTCCTTTAAAGCCTGAGTTAGTTCCTTCTCTTCCTCTTTTTCTTTTTCAGCCTTCTCTCTTCCACTCTCAACTTCCAGAACCTTACCCTTGAGCTCCCTCGAAAGCTCGCTGAGTGGGTGACCTTTGCACGAAATCTTGAAGGCTTTGTACCAGCCAAAAGGAGCTCTGTGAACCTCGAAGTTTTCAGAGAGCTTGGACTCCAACAGCTTGAGAAGCTTTACAGCCGTCTGAGGGTCGGAAAGGTTCGAGGAAAGGTGAGCGTAAGGGTAAACGACGACTCTCTGAGCTCCAACTTTCTCGGCTACGGATTTTATCTCCTTAACAGCCTTCTCCACCACATCCTCGTCGTCACCTTTCTCCACAGCTGTGAAAACGACGAGTGGCTCTTCGACTCTGACGGCTTTTTTGTCCTTTTCAATTTCTTCGGCAATTCTAGTGGCTTTTTTCACTTCGTACTCCATGTAATCAGCGTGAATAAGTAAAAGCTTCATGAGGCTGGTTGACTGAAAGAGGTTACTTAAACTTTACCTGATTCTCCAATTCGACAGCCACAGGTGATAGCAGCATTGAAAAGGAACCAGAAAAAAGTTAAGCCCTCTCGCACTTGAGCTGCCGTGAAGGATTCGGGGGGCGAGGGAAAACAGGGCTCGAAGGGAGCAAACACTGCAAGCACTTACGGTCCTCCAGAAGACATTGATATGGAACTGACGGAGCACATAGCAGAGCTCAGAAAGAGGCTGACGAGGATAATCGTCGCACTCGTTGCTGGACTCATTGTCCTCTTCAACTTTTCGGATACTCTGATAAAAGAGCTCTGGAACTACCTGTTTCGCACGAACGTGCCCATGGTTGCCTTCTCACCAACGGAGTGGATAATGGCAAGGCTTGCAGTTTCCTTTGTCCTTTCATTCTGCATCCTCTACCCCTACATAGTTTACGAACTCTACTTGTTCGCCAAGCCTGGGCTTTACGAACACGAGAGAAAGTTTCTCAAGCTTTTTCTACCGTTTTCCTATGTCCTATTTTTGACAGGAGCCGCTCTCGCACTCTTCGTCGTCCTGCCGAGGATATACGAGCTTTTCGTGAGAGGGTATCTCGGAGCGAGACCTTTTCTTTCGGTCAAGAGAACGCTATACAGTGCGTTCAAAGTTATTCTCGCATTCGGTCTTGCTTTTCAGATACCCGTTCTCGCTGCAATTGCTGCGAGGCTCGGGCTTATAAACGCGAAGTGGCTGAAAGAAAAGAGGTTAATAGTTTACATAATCGTATTTCTTCTCGCTACAAACGTTACTCTTGACTTTACGGGCTTCAGCCAGCTTGTTGTTCTCGCTGTCGTGGTCGTGATGTACGAGATCAGCATTCAGATCGCAAAGGTCATGGAGAGGGAGAGAATTGAAGAAGAGTTTGGGCATTAATTAAACAAAACAAATAACATATAACTAAAAATAAAAAGTCAGTGAGTGCAAGGAACGAGCAGAACTGGTAGCACGGAATTTCTGACTACAGCCTCAGCCGTACTACCCATTAGCAGCTCTTTCAACCTGCTCTTGCTCTTCTTGCCTATGACTATCAGCGTGGCCCCTCTAACGACAGCCTCCTGAATTATCTCCTCAGACGCTATCCCAGCACTAACCTCTACACCGCACTCGAACTTGAACTGTTTTGCCAGACACTTCAGCTGATCCATCGCCTTTTTGACGTTTTCTTCAACTTCATCGTGCTTTCCGTAGTCCACAACATGCAGCAGAGTCGCCTCCTTTACATAGTCCTCGAAGAGAGCCTTTACCGTGTCTATTATGTGTCCACTACAGGTGCCGAGGCCGAGAGCTATGAGCGGCCTCTCGAAGACTCTCCTCGCGTCCCAGAAGCACTTCACGCTCTTCTTGGCCTTGTCCCACTCGTACTTGACAAGCAAAACGGGTTTTCTCGCGACTCTTGCGACGTTAGAAGCTGTAGTGCCTATGATCATGTGCCTCAGCAGGTTCTCACCTTTCGAAGGCATGTATATTAAGTCCACATTCTCCTCGTCCGCTACCTTCGCTATCTCTATCGCAGGAGTGCCAAGCCTTACGAGCGTTTTGACGACGTTTATTCCCATGTCCCTGAACTCCTTTGCGACATTTTCGAGTTTTTCTCTAACCTCTTTCCTGTACTCGTCCATTATGTTGGGTAAAGCTGTCGTATCGATGACGTGTATGAGCACGAGTTCCTCCGCAACGCCTGTGCTGAAGAACTTTGGAATGCAGTTTCCTATTGCATGTTCGCTCACCATCGAGAAGTCCACGGGAAACAGAATTCTCCTAATCACAATCATCACCTCCAAGCCTATTCAGTTATATCATTATTATGAGAAACTATTTATAACTTTCTGAAGATGCTGGCCGAAAAAGTGGCCAAAAGCCAGTAAAAGCTCTCAGCGTGGTCTTCGAAGGCTTTTCCAAAACTCCAAAAGAGAATAAGGCAAAAACAGATTAACTCATAAGATCTTTAACGCTGTACAACACTCTTATCTCCTCCACCTCGCTCATCTTCGAGACCTCGGACTTTACATTCTCTATTAGATCTCTCGTAACCGCGTGAACCATGAAGTAAATGGGATAGGGCCACTCCTCTGGCACAACTCTTTCCACGAGATGCGTTATCTCCGGCCTTTTAGCGAGTTTTTTCGCCAGCTTTTCTGGTTCGCCCGTTCTGATAACATTCATCCCGTTTTCGCAGAATCCGACCTTCCTCTCTTTCAACACTCCACTAAAGTCCCTGACAACTCCAAGCTCGATGAGTTCGGAAATAAGATCAACAACCTCCTCCTCGCTGTAACCGTACTCCTTGAATCTGAGGAAAGGCCTATCCACCACCTCCAATCTCTCGAGCTTCCTCAGCATGATCTTGTCGAGCCCAAGCTCTTCCACCTTTGGCACATCGAACTTTTCCTCACTCTTCTCGCTCCAAGAAATGCCCTTCAGCAGATCGTACTTCACATCCATCTTGTAAACTCTCTTGGTCGGCAAAACTACGTACTCTTTTATCCTACACTTCTCAATGACTTCTCTAGCGAGCCTTTCAACTGCCTCGAAGTCCCCCGCTTTCAGTGTAAACCAGACGTTGTACTCCGCATCCCTCCAATAGTTGTGCTTAGGTCTGTAAGAGTTTATTATTCTGGCAACTTCTTCGATCCTGCTTTCCTCGACTTTAGCGGCTATCAGAGCTGCTCTCTGCTCCCTTGAAAAAGCTCTGTAATTGAGGTTAGCTCCATACCTCTTAACGGTTCCATCTTCGTAAAACTCCCTAACTCTCTTGAAAACAAACTCCTCGTTCAAACCCGTCATTTCGGCAAGATCGGAGAGGGGGGTTGTTGTAAGAGGTAGCTCGTACTGAAGTGCCATGAGAAGCCTTACAGTCTTCTCATCGAAGTCAGAAGCTGATTTTAACGAGAGACTCATCTATCTCCCTCTTTCCCGAAACATACTCATCAACGAGCTTTTCTACGTGCCTTTTAGCACCCTCAACATCCTCCTTCCTCACGAGGTCTCTAAACTTCTCGTCAGTCGGTATGACGAAGTAAAGCTTCATCCTCATCTGAACTGGAACGTTCTTCTCCTTCATGTACTTCTTAAGGTGGTACATCGCCTTGAGGAAGTAAAGTAGCTCCTCGTCTTCCTCTATCATTTTCTTTATAGAGTCTCTAACTTTTCTCGCAACGACTCCGCTTTTTCCCTCAGTCGTAACGGCAAACCTTATTCCATCCACCTCTCCCTCGAAGGGCACAACCACCTCAGTTCTCTCGGCATCGTTAGCCAAGTTGACGAGGGTTCTATACTTTCTAGCTATTTCAATCACCCTGTCGTTTACTTCGAGGAGAGGTATCGCTACTGTAACGAGGTTCGCCCAAGAAACGTTCTCCTCGAGCGTCTTCTCGTCTAGTGCGTTTCCTTCAACGAGCTCCACCTTTCCTTCCTCAGCAAGCTTTTTCAGCTCATCGCTGAAAGTTAAGCTGAGAACTCTGACTTTCGCTCCGGCCTCAAGAAACTTTTTCGCTCTTGAAGTTCCCACTCCTCCGCCACCGATTATAAGGACATTTTTACCTTCGAACTCAATGTAAAGGGGAAGTCTCATCGCCCTGAGTTCGCAATGGAAGTTGAAATAGTTTTTGAATGGCCTCTGAACGAGTATTCGTTATTCGAACTTACGAAACACGAACCTGCAGGCTTTTGCTCCTAAGGCAGAGCACTCCACTTCCTCTCCCTCAAACCTCGAGTTAAAGAGGCCCTCCAGCAGACCCCACATGTAACCAAGGAGCATCCAGCAGACAGGATGACTTGGCTTTTCCTTCAGCTTCCTGTAACCAACGGCCTCGAGAGAGTCCTCAACGATGACTTCGAACGTACCACCCTTTGACTCAAATTGCATCTTTCCCCACCCAAAGCACCTGCCCCAAATCGTGACCATGTTCCTTGCGACCATCCTCGCTTTTTCGCTATTCATCTCTCCGTACTTCTTTTCGTACCTCCTCCTTATAGCACTCCCTGCAATCTTTCCCCTGTTCCTCGAGGCGTTCACTATCAGTCCTTTAGCAGCTCTACCGACTATCTTTTCGAGCTCCATGTATATTCCGGCAAGAAACGTAGCGTAAATGCAGCCGAGGGGAATTCTACCGAGGAATTGCTTCACCCCGTTTTCGTGCGTCACGAATGCTTTGTCTAGTTCTTCCTCACTCAACTCTCTCAAATCCTCGCTTACAAGCAACTCGAACATTTTCACCACCCCAAAAAATTCAGCCAAGAAGCTCCTCAACCTTCCTGCTCGCCTTACCGAGCTGCAGAAGAATTAACCCGAGGTTTGCCTTGGGACTTGCCATCACGACAAGTAAGGCTTTTTCCCCCGCACCTGTAGCCACTATCTTACCGTCACCGCTCTCCACAACGACTCTGTCTGGCACTCCCTTTCCGAGCTCGGACATCGCAGTTTCAGCCGCTCCGAGCATGGTCGCACTCATCGCAGCAAAAGCATCCGCGTTAACGCTCGAAGAAATGTCCGCAGCTATCAGCAATCCGTCCCTCGATACTATCGCAGAGGCTTCTATGTCTCCCGTCGATTTGAGCTCTTTAAGAATTTCCTCAAGCTGGGATCTCAAACTCATCTCCACTCACCTGCCAGCTACCGGTCAGCAACTCGAGCAGGGCATCAATAACCCTGTAAACACCTTCACCTTTAATCGCAGAAACGGGAATTACGGGGACGTCTTCTGGTAAAAACATCCTCTTCCTTATCTCTTCAGGAGATAGAGCGTCTGGCAAGTCCTGTTTGTTCGCCGCAACAACGTAGGGCAGACCGAAGTGTGCAACCTCCTCGAGCATCTGCTTCGCCCTCGGAAAAGTCTCGGGCTTCGTTGAATCCACCACTAGTATCACGCCAAGAGCCTCTTTTCCGAGCATTCTGAGTATGGGATCGAACCTCTCCTGCCCAGGAGTGCCGAAGAGGTCTATCGAGAAGCCCCTATACTCAAGGTGACCATGATCCAAAGCTACAGTCGTACCCAGCCTGTCAACCGAGATTGCTCTCGTAGACACGGCATGGACGAACGTGGATTTTCCTGCGTTGTAGGGGCCTGTAACGAGTATTTTTGGTATATACGCCCTAACTCCTCCAGGCCTCACGAGCTTGAAAAGTATTGCCCTGCTCTTTATGTTCTTCCAATCAACCTTTACGAGTCCGTAGTAGTAGCCGAGTATCACCCTGTGGTGCACGCCTCCAACTTTCACTATCGCGTTGGATCTATTGGCCACCATTTTCTTGACATTTCCAGGATAAGGCCAAGAAACGAACGTGAACACAAGCCTCGACCCCGAGTTCGCAGCGGTTTCGCACCACTCCCCCAGAAGCTCTGCCACCTCCTCTCCGCAGACGTCTATCATGCTCGAAATAGGTATTACGACGAGGTCGTTCTCTCTGATTGTCTTTTTCACGAGAGAATCTACTGCGTCTCTGTTAGATGGGTCGGCATTGAGAGAGCAAGTGGATGGCATGCCTACGTAGGGAGAGTAGAGGTCTACGAGTGTAAAGTTCTCGTAACTCCCCACGACCCATCCGAATTCCTCAAACTCGCTCAGCACCACCTCGGGAGAGAGAGTGAGGGTAAAGTAAGCGCACTTACAGCCGCTTTCGAGGTTAGTGAAGAGAGTCTGCATAGCAAAGACGTTTCCTTCAACTTCTGGATCTATCCAGTACGTCAGAACCTTTCCCTCAGGTATCTCCTCGACCATGTCGTCGAGGACAGGTATTCCGGTAACCACCTTCATAGAACCACCTTCATACGACTACGACTGCATTCTCGTCAACAGCTATCTCACTCCACTCCGTTTTCTTGAAAGGACTGACAAAGCGAACGTACTTCCTACCGTTTTCCTCCTTAAACTCGATCATTCCGCTGAAAAGCTGTTTAAGTGTAACAATCGTCTTCTCGTCGTGCATACCCTCCTCAACTATGTAGAAAGCAATAGCACCAGTCATCTTTACTCTGCCTGTGAGAATGTGCAGAAACCTGAAAACCGTCTGCAGGTTCATGTACATCAGTATCGTGGAGAGAGAGTCGAAAACGAGAACTACATCTCTAACACCGCTTCTCCAGAACTCCTCGAAAAATTTGCTTATTTTAGCCGATATACCAGTTAAATCCATGACCGTTTCTCTTTTTATAGAGTCAGTATCTCTCGCGTTTCCGAGCATCGACTTGGTGACGCAGTCTATTATCTTAATCTTCTCCGGATCGTAGTACTCTCCAAGCCACTCTATGAAAGATTCAGCCGAATCTCTCGTTAAAACGTATATTCCACCGTAGCCCTCCGAGGTCAGGTCTCTGAAGAGGCTCCTAACGAATATCGACTTTCCTGAAAACGTCGGACCGTAAACCATGATGTTTGAGCCCTTTTTTAGTTCGACTTCTGGCAGTATCCTGCACATCATTTGACTCATAATTATAATGACAGCAATCTCGTATATAATGTTTGGGGTTGCTCGCAACCACGCAACAAATTACGATGAAACTAGAGGTTGAACGGTGAAAACTTCGAGCTAGCAGTCATTTACGGCAGTTAGAAAACATGTGGTGTTGGAAGCTGTTAGAGATAAGGGGGCGTGTACTACCTCGCAGTTGAGGGAAGCCTGAGATATATGCAGAAAATTGAACCCAGACGACTTCAGCCGTGTTTTGAGTGAGTATCGATTAATTCTCGGTACGATAAATAAGTCTTTCAATAATTAGCAAGTCATTTTTGTCAAATAGATTCAGCAAATAAATTTTGATGCCCTTTCCATTTTTGGCTGATTTTCCACAATAAACATCTCTGGCAGCAGTAATTACGTAAGCCTCAGGTTCTCCAAAAGTTAGAGCGCCAGCTTTAGCTGAATTCAGTAAATGCAAGTCTTTTCTGCACACAGGTTCACCCTCGAACGTATAATCGTACTCAGCATCCTCCACCTTGCGTCGGACTTTTTTGAGTATTCCCAGAAGACTGAAACTGGGATTTACTCTAATTTTCCGTAAAACATTGTTTTTAACGGCTTGAATGTGTCTAT
>JAMOMT010000085.1 GCA_027066965.1 Archaeoglobaceae archaeon | reverse complement strand
CCTCGAGCATGGAAGGACTCGAGATCATGACGTTGTCAGTACCAAGGAACCACTTCCCACACTCAACTCCGTACTCGAGAAAAGTTCGATAGTTTTCGGAGTTAAAAACTCCAAAAAAGAGGTTGGATCTTGGGCAGCTCACCACAGGTATTTCCTCGTCGATCATCCTCTTTATCTGGCTCTTCTCTGCCATGTTCATGTGGACAATTGCGTCGGGCTCAAGCTCTATCGCAGCGTCAACGTCCTCGCTGTCAACCTCTCCGGCGTGAACGAAGAACAGCTTCTTCTTCCTTCTGGAGAGCTCCCTAAGCTCCTCTGCTACCTTTACTCCAACGTCCCTTACGCTGCTCACCCCAAACCCGTCAGCAACTTCTATGACTTCCTCAGCGTCATCGCTGTTTGGTCTGCCAAGGATCGTGCACATTCCGGCTTTGTCAGCATTTCTCAGAGCTTTGACACCCTCAACTCCACCTTCTCTGAAGTCGTAGAGCCTGAGAGTTCCTGAAAGTGCTGAGAAGAGTATCGAATCTTTCATCGCATCCTCGCATTCTTTGCCGTACTTCTCGAGCATCTGAAACTTGTAACCCCCCGGCATAACTATCTCTATCCCTGAAAAAGGAGGATCCTTTGCCACGGAGTCTCCTAAGTGGATGTGTGAGTTCACGAAAGCCGGGCAGGCCACGTACTTTGGAGTAACGTCTTCTTCTTCAAATACAACTCTGTCATCAAGAAGAAGTCTTCCTCTCCTCACTTCAACTCCATTCTCACTCCAGAAAACGAACTCGCAGTCGTACATTTTAACTGTCAATTTTTATGATTTCGTTTAGTAAGTATTGTCTACTCACTACTCACTCGATCTTCGACATCTTGACTATCCCAAGTATTTCCTTGAACTTCCCGTGCCTTGCATCCTTAAGAGCCTCGTACATTACAGTTTCGGCAGTCGTGAGCTTAACTCCTTCCTGGGCCATCCTTCGAATCGCAGTGTCTCTGTCCAGAGCCTTCCTTGACGAAGTTGCATCGACAGCAACGTAAACCTCAAAACCGTACTTCAGCATATCCAAAGCCGTTTGCAGAACGCATATATGTGTTTCAATACCAGTTAGAACGAACTTCCTGTCTCCCATAATCTTCCTCACGAAGTCCTCGCACCCCATGCAGCTGAAGGTTGTCTTCTCCCCGGTAACGTCAACCAGATCCTTGAGAGGCTGAACGGTATCTCCAAGCTTGACTTGCTGTGTCGCTGTGACAGGCAGACCAAGAACTCTAAAAGCTTTTGCAAGCTTGAACGTGTTGAGGAGAACAGAGTCGCTGTCCACCACATGAGGCAGGAGCTTCTCCTGCATGTCCACAACTATCAGGTGCATGAATATCTAAACTCGTGGAAACTCAAAAGTCTTTCGCCCCTTTCTTATTCAGTTTCTTGGAAAACTCATTATAGTCCCGATTCAAAATTCATTTTATGAGTGTAGAGGACATCGTTAGAGAAGCTGCCGAGAAGATAGTGACAATGGAAGTTAGAGGTGCTGCGAGGATAGCGAAGTTCGCAGCTGAAACGCTGAAGAAGTTTGCAGAGGAACTGAGAGTTTCGGATCCCAAGGAGTTCGACGAGAAAATGAGGTGGGCAGCTGAAACTCTGCTGAACACCCGTCCAACGGCAGTGAGCCTTTACAACGCTATAAACTACGTGATGAGCTACTCCGGAGAGAGCGTTGAGGATAAGAAGAACAGTATATTCGAGAGAGCTGAAAGGTTCGTCGAGTGGGTTAAAAATGCTCACAGGAACATAGGCGAGTTCGGGGCGAAGAGGATAAAGAAGAACTCTGTTGTAATGACTCACTGTAACTCCTCTGCTGCTTTGTCCGTAATAAAGGAGGCCTACAGGCAGGGAAAAGTAGAAATGGTTTTCGCAACTGAGTCGAGGCCGAGGAGACAGGGCTTTCTCACAGTCAAGGAGCTCACCTCTGAGGGAATACCGACCACTCTAATAGTCGATTCGGCTGTGAGGTACTTCATGAGCGAAATAGACTGCGTGGTTGTTGGTGCAGATACGATAACGGCCAACGGAGCTCTCATAAACAAGATAGGAACTTCTCAGATAGCTCTCGCAGCAAAAGAAGCGAGAGTACCTTTCATGGTCGCTGCTGAGACGTACAAGTTCAGCCCGAAGACTCTCTTTGGAGAGCTCGTGGTGATTGAGGAGAGGAGTGCTGATGAGGTTGCACCGCCGGAAATTCTATCTCTCAAAGGCTTGACTGTCAGAAATCCCGCTTTTGACGTCACGCCGAGAGAGTACATAGATGTCATAGTGACTGAAATAGGAGCAATTCCTCCGGAGATGGCCTACCTCATCATCAGGGAGAGGCTTGGTTACGCCTTCAGAGAGGCGGGGGAGATAAGCCTCTCACCCAAGCATTTCGACTGACTTAAGTTTTAATTTTTGGTCTCGCTTCTTCTGCCACTTCCCCGATTTCTTCGTTCGAGCTCACTTCAGAAAACTTTATTACTTCACGATTCCACTATTGTAATAGTGATGATGAAGTTGTTTCGAAGGGGTCGGAAGAAAGAGGAAAAACTTGAGGACTTCGAGAAAGAGGCAGTCGAGATTATTGAAACTGCGAAGAAGAGGAAAAGCATTCTGAGAGGTAAAACTGGAAAGAAAAAGGGACTATTCAGGAAAAAGCCTCTTTTCGAGCCTTACGACGAGGAGAAAGTTGGTCCCCTCGTAGAGTACTCTCCCCCCGAAGGGTGGGAGGTCGTGGAGGAGTACTGGATAAAAGAGCCCTACAGTAAGGTTGTGATTATCGAGAACGAAGAACTTGACGAGCAGATTTATGTGGTCGTTGAACCTATCCTCACGGCCTACGAGACTGAGGTTTTAAACGAGCTGAGAAACGCTCTAAGGGATGTTCTCGAGGAAGAGGATGTTGGGTCTGAACTTAGGGAGGTAGTATTGAAGGAGACGACAGACTTTCTTATAAGAGATATGAAGCTTGATCTTGATGCTAAATCTTATTACAAGATTTTATATTACTTAATTAGAGATTTTATTCATTACGGAAAGATTTCGCCCCTGATGTTCGACAAGATGCTCGAGGACATCTCGTGCAATGGCTACAACAAGCCTGTATTCGTTTTTCACCGCAACTACGCGAATATAGAAACTAACGTCAGTTTCGAAGCAGAAGAGCTTGACGCATTCGTCATAACTCTTGCCCAGAGGTGTGGGAAGCACATAAGCATAGCTGAACCCATGGTAGACGCCACGATGCCAGACGGGAGCAGAATTCAGATGACCCTCGGCAGAGAAGTCACGGATCACGGCTCCACTTTCACCATAAGAAAGTTCAGAGATGTGCCGATAACTCCGGTAGATCTGATAGCCTGGGGAACTTTCAGCAGTGAGCAGATGGCCTACCTATGGCTGTGCATAGAGAACAAGAAGAACCTCATCTTCGCTGGAGGTACGGCGAGCGGTAAGACTACCTCCACTAACGCCATAGCTCTGTTCATTCCGAGGAGAGCTAAGATAGTCACGATAGAAGACACAAGAGAACTCATGCTCCCTCACGAGAACTGGATTCCAGCAGTTACGAGAGACGCGTTTCAGGGCGAGGAAGGGGCTATAGACATGTACGATCTACTGAAGGCCGCTTTGAGGCAAAGGCCTGAGTACATAATAGTCGGAGAGGTGAGGGGGAGAGAAGCTCTCACCCTCTTTCAGGCCATGAGCACAGGCCACACTACCTACTCTACCCTGCACGCCGATTCCGTGGAGGGAGTCATACACAGGCTCGAAAACCCGCCGATAAATGTCCCGAGACCGATGATCGAAGCTCTGGATATAATAAGCATTCAGGCTCAGGTCTTCATCGGGAAGAAAAGGGCTAGGAGGAATGTAGAGATAGCGGAGATAGTCGGGCTCGACACGCACTCGAAGATGCTGAGAACGACGACTGTCTTCAAGTGGGACAGCGTGAGGGACGAGCACGTGATGATCGGGAATTCCAAGGCTCTCGAAGACATCATGATGATGAGGGGCTGGAGCAGGAAGGAGCTTAAAGAGGAGCTTGAGAGAAGGAAGGCCGTTCTCGAGTTCATGGTCGAGCACGACATCAGGGACTACAGGGAGGTTGCAAACATAATTCACGCTTACCAGAGCAGGCCGGAAAAAGTTCTCGAGAAGATGGGATTGAGCGAGCTGATACCCAAGGCCAGATAAGGGGGTGTTTTTGTATGTTCAAGGAGGCCAACTACTTCACGTACCTCGGTTACAAGCTGTTTGGGGAGGGAATAAAAAAGAGAGCTGACAAGTACTACGACCTCGAAAAGAAGCTAAGGCAGGCAATGATATCGATGCCTCCTGAGATGTACATTGCAACTGCTAAAATGGTATCGATATTCTTCGCGATCGTCGGTTTAATACTTGGCCTCTTTCTTTCTGTCGTTATAATTTACTTCGTTCACCTGCCAAAGACGCTGATACCAATTGCAATGCCGGAGAACATCTATACCACTTGGATGGAGATAAGGAAGTACGTCATTGCTGGCATTCTGATGGTCTCTCTCACGATCGCGTTCTACGCATTTGGCAGGTTCTTGTTTTCTATATACCCCTCGACTGTTATAAGCGACAGAAAGAGCAAGATAGACAGGGCTTTGCCCCACGCTATAACCTTCATGTATTCTCTCAGCAGGGGTGGAATGAACCTGATAGAGATCTTCCGCTCTCTCTCTAATTACTACGAAGTTTACAGTGAGGTCGCGAGGGAGGCTGCAAGAATAGTCAGGGACATGGAAGTTCTTGGCAAAGACCTGAGGAGTGTTCTGGCAGAGGCTGTAGAACTCTCTCCTTCGGAGAACTTCAGGGAGTTCCTTCACGGTCTCATAACGGTCATAGACAGCGGTGGAGATGTTACGAGGTACCTCGAGGAGAGGGCAGACTTCTACCTTGAGAGGGCGAGGCAGGAACAGAAGGGATTTCTTGAGTTTCTTGGCCTGATGGCTGAGAGCTACATAACCGCCTTCGTAGCAGGGCCTCTGTTCCTAATCATTATCCAGACGGTTATGATAGTCATGGGGCAGGGCAACCAGAACGCCCTCTACGCCGTAATTTACCTCGTAATCCCGATAGGCTCATTCTTCTTTGCGATGGTGATAAAGCTCCTGACACCAACTGAGGAAGGAGAACCACCAAAACTCAGGGAGAAGTACACGTACTTGAGAGTGCCTCACTCGGGGGCTAAGGATAAGGAAGAAGAGAAGAGGATAGAGAAGCTGAGGAAGAAGGTAAAGTCTTGGCAGTTCAGGAAAGCTCTTAGACACCCTCTGAGGCCGATAAAGCAGAAGCCTGTTTACTCTTTCATCTTCTCCGTCCCGCTGGGCCTCGCATTCATAGCTTACGGGATAAAAATGTACCCGTTTTACAGGAGCATGGACTGGGTCTTTCAGATCGACGACTACGTCTTCATGGGTCTAATAATAATGCTACTTCCCTTTGTGATCTTCCACGAGCTGAAAACGAGAAATGCTAGGAGAACTCTCAGGTTGACTCCCATTTTCCTGAACAAGCTCGCTTCGGCCAATGAGAGTGGAATGCCGATATACAGAGCCATAGCGATGATAGCGAAGACCGACACGACTCCACTGAAGAAGGAGATAGCGAAAATAAAGGCTGATCTGGATTGGGGAATAAGCTTGAACGACGCTCTGATAAGGTTCGCGAACAGGCTGAAGGTCTTCGAGCTCACGAGGACCATAGCCTTGCTGAACGAAGCACTAAGGTCGACCGGAAACGTGACCGAGGTGCTGATGATCTCCGCTAAAGACGCGAGCAACGCAGAATTGCTAAGGAGGGAAAGGCAGACGAACATGTTTATGTATGTCATAATCATCTATATATCGTTCTTCGTGTTCATAGGTATCGTTTACATCATAACGACGACTTTCCTCACAACTCTCGCCCAGAGCGCGGCGAAAGTCGCTTCGAGCGGAGCCCACATAAACATGCTCAGGGGCATAAGCGTGAAGACTTACAGGAACATCTTCATGCACGCTGCAATATTCCAGGGGTTCTTTGGAGGTCTCGTTGCGGGAGTCATGGGCGAAGGAAGTCTCTCCTCAGGAGTTAAGCACTCCCTCGTCATGCTTGTGATAGCGTACTTGCTTTTCACAGTTTTCATGCACTGACTTGTTTTAACTTCTTTTACTTTTGTTAACTTCTGCGGATTTGAACGAACGTCTAAAAACGTCTAAGCTCTAAAAAAGCACTTAAAACACCGAGAGCCCCACTGCCGAGAGTATGAGTAAAGCCCCGAGCATCTGCTGAGGGGTTAGGATTTCTCCAAAGAAGACGAATCCAAAAGTTCCCGCAGCTACCGGTTCCACGAGGGCTGAGAGAGACGATCTGCCCGCTCCGCACCCCTTTATGCCGTGGTTGAATACTGTGAAAGCGACTGCCGTTGGGATGAGTCCGAGTCCCAGAAGCCACGGAATGTTTTTACACGTTATCTGTACTTGGAAGGTCAGAATAGCGGGAAGAAGAAGGAGAGAAGATAAAGCGAGGTAAGCGAAAGTCACGTGCATGGCGTCCATTTCTATTCTCGCTCTCTTCATGAGCAGAAAGTAGAGGGCATAGAATACTCCAGACATCACGCCAAACAGGTCTCCTGAAAGCTCTCTTGGGGAAACGACCAGCCAGAGGCCAAGAAGACCGAGGGGAAGTGCGAGATAGCTCTTCCAGTTTAGCCTCTCTCCCGTAAGGTGGGATAGAGGAATGACGTAGACGGGAGCCATGTACAGCAGCAAAGCGGCAGTAGCTACCTTAGTCATCTGTATCGAGGCTATGTAGCACGCGATAGTGGCGGTGTTAATGACAGCTATTGCAAAGACGAGCCTCAAGTTTCTTATTTCCGGTTTTTCTCTCATGACGAGCAGAAGTGTGGATAGAAAAAGGAAACCGAGAGATAGCCTGAAAAACGTGAGGGCGAGAGCACTCATTTTTAGGTTTCTGACGAAAACTGGCAGGGAGCCCATCATTACTGCTCCAATAACGACGTAAAAGCAATCTCTCTTCATTTGTTTCATTGCCTCAACTCCAAACTCTCAGTACAACGGCTACTCCACGTATATTAGTGCTCCATTCTTGCAGACCTTCACGCACTTCATGCACAGGTTGCACCTATCGTAGTCTATTCTGATAACTCTCTCCCCTTCGAAGACAAGAGCATCCCTGTCACAAACGTCTCTACAAGCTCCACAAGCTTTGCAGGTGGTAACCGCTATGTATCCTTTCTCCTCTCTCTTGTGACTCACTTAATCACCTCACGCGTATATGGTCAGAATGTCCCCATCTTCAAGCCTGTGGTCTATCCCCACTCTCTGGCCATCGAACTTCACGGACCTCCCCCAGACTTTTGCATACCTGAACTTCTCGACCATGTCCCTGTGCAATCTCTCGCACACATCTCTAACTGTTGCACCTCTCCTCAACACCATTGGCTCATCCTCAACTTTCTTGCCTGGTGGTTTGAGGTAGACCCTTATGAAGTCGAGCTTTTCGTACATCCTCTCCTTCAGCTCTTCGAGCCCAACCTCTTTTTCTGCTGACAGAAAGATAGCATTTCCAAACTCCTTTTTCATCTCTTTTAGGTACGACTCGTCGACGAGGTCTATCTTGTTTATGACCCTCAGGGCTGGTATGTAAACTCTGTTCCCTTGTATCGCGTCTATCAGTCTATCTATCGTGACATCCTCCCTTATCAGTACGTCGGCGTTGTGTATTCTGTACTCTCTTAGGATCTCCATTATCGTTTCCTCGTCGAGGGATAGGGGGACGGTGGAAGTTATGTTTATGCCTCCTCTGACCTTTTTCTTTATGACAACCTCTGGGGGCTTCTGGTTCAGCCTTATTCCGCCCTCGTAAAGCTCTCTCTCTATGATCTCTATCTGGTGGGCGTTGAAAACGTCCGAGACTATCGCTATCAGATCGGCGGTTCTTATTGCAGATATCACCTCTCTTCCTCTTCCCTTTCCCTTTGCAGCACCCTCCACTATCCCCGGCACATCCACTATCTGTATTCTTGCTCCCTTGTACTCGAGCATACCGGGAACAGGCTTTAAGGTCGTGAAAGAGTAGTCGGCCACCTCGCTCTTTGCTCCTGTGAGTCTGTTCAGTATCGTCGACTTGCCGACTGACGGAAAGCCGACGAGAACGACTGTAGCATCTCCCTCCTTCTTTATCGAAAACTGCTGTCCACCACCTTTTTTCTGTCTCTTTTCAGCTTCTTCTCTCAGTCTCGCGAGTTTGGCCTTCAGCCTACCTATGTGGTGCTCCGTTGCTTTGTTGTACGGAGTCTTCTTGATTTCCTCCTCAAGAGCTCTTATCTGTTCCTCTATGCCCATCTAACCTCCAGCCCGGTTTTGCTCGTATTAAATTTTCCCGTTAGGCAGGAGCAAAAAGATCAAAATTTTCATAAGCCGTCTCGAAAAGCGAAGCTCATGAAGAAGCTTGTGGTAATGAGTGGAAAGGGCGGAGTTGGAAAGTCAACCGTTGCAGTAAACCTCGCTTTCGCTCTGAAAAAGAAGGGTTACAAGGTTGGTTTGCTGGACTGCGACATTCACGGCCCTTCTGTCCCCAAGCTTTTGGGGTTGGAGGATGTGAGAGGACTTGAGGTTAAAGACAAAAAGATCAAACCTCTCGATGTTCAGGGGGTTAAGGTATTCTCTATGGGGTTCATGCTTCCTAGTAGAGACGCGCCCGTAGTCTGGAGAGGGCCGTTAAAGCACAAGTTCATAGAGGAGGCTTTAAACAACGTCGACTGGGGTGACATCGATTACCTAGTGATAGACTTACCTCCTGGCACGGGAGATGAGGTGATAAGCATAGTTCAGCTTGCAAAGCCTGACGGCAGCGTTGTAGTTACTACACCTCAGAGCGTGGCTATAGAAGACGTTAGAAAGGCAGTAAACTTCTCGATTCACGCCGGAGTTCCAGTTTTAGGTGTTATAGAGAACATGAGCGGGATGGTATGCCCACACTGCGGTAAGACGATAGAAGTCTTTGGGGCTGGAGGAGGAAAGAAGCTCGCTGCAGAGATGGCCGTTCCCTTTGCTGGGAGCATACCTCTCGACACGAGCATATTCAAGAGTGGCGAGGACGGGAAACCCTTCGTCGATTTGGACTCTCCATCTGCTGAAATATTCTGCAAGATAGTCGATACTCTGCTTGAAAACCTCGAAATGGTTCAGGAAGAGTTGAAGAGGCTACAGGAGAAGGCGGAGAAAGCAAAGAAAGAAGCAGAGAAGAAGCTTGAGGAGTTGAGGAAGAAGGCGGGAGAGAAGAAAGAGCAGTAGCAGGGACAGGCCTTAGTCCAGCTAATTAGACTAGCAAGCTTGAGTAAAACTGAAGAAACAGGGGGATCTGGAGCTGAAAGGAAGCGTAGTTAGGTAGCCGGTAGGTAAAAACTTGGGTAAAAAATAAATAATAATTCACAGGAGGTTTGAACATGAGGATAGCTGTTCCGACTGAGGGAAGGGGTGGACTGGACGACTTTGTTAGCATGCACTTCGGAAGAGCGGCCACTTTCACCGTTTACGACACAGAGACAGGAGAGGTCTTCGTAATTCCCAACACTTCGGAGCACTTCGGAGGCACAGGCACACCCCCAGAGTTGCTCGCGAAAGCTGGAGTTGACGTGGTTGTTTGTGGAAACCTCGGACCCAAGGCGATACTAGCGTTCGAGCAGTTTGGAATCAGGGTTTACTCCGGAGCGAGCGGTACTGCAAGAGATGCTATAGAAGCGTTCCTGAATGGAGTGCTAAGGCCTGCAAGCCTCGACACGGCCTGCCCAGACCACAGGCACCACATATTCTAAATTTTTTGCAATTTTGCAGTTCCTTTTACCCGGGTCGAAAATCAGAAACTGAAAAGCAGTAAGAAAGAAAATAAAATAAAAAAGGCTCCGCCTACTCCTTCTTTACGAGCACTATTTCGATTGCGGAGACGTTCGCTTCTCCCTGCTCGCTCTCAACCTTTTCGGTCGAGATCTTTATGTCTGCAACATCCACATCCGGCAGGAAGCGCTTCCTGACAATCTCTGCAACGTCAACAGCTCTGCTGATGGCCCTGCCCCTCGCTTTAACGGATACTTCTTTTACGCCGCTGTTGAACTGCGTCAGCACTGCAAGCACGTAGTTCATTACCGGCTTGTTTCCAACAAACACTGCGTTCTCAGCCATTTTCTCTAAACCTCCTTAGCCTTTTAGTGCACTGCCATGCAGGCTAAATATAGTATATTAATTTTTCCTTCAGCTGTGTTAACGGATCAACTTGCTGGCTGGAAATAGTCGGGTGGGATAGGGTAAAGTATATAATACTCCGAGGGTGGCATCTCTTTAGAGCGGTGTGGGAAGTAGTTGCATTGGCAAAAAGCCGAGGTAGCCTAGCTGGTTGGGGCGCCTGACTCATAATCAGGAGGTCGGGGGTTCGAATCCCCCCCTCGGCATTCATTCGCTACTCATCTTGTCCAGTTGTTAAACTTCAGTTATTTTAGAAAGATATTAGTACGACCAAGCTTTAAAATTACTTCTATGAATTTGGGGGAAAAAGTGAAACGTCTAAAGATCATTTTATTTATACTCTGTATTTTTCTGGTTCTTATGAATGTTAGTAATGCAAAAATTATTTATGTGCCGGACAATTACACGACAATACAGTGGGCAGTAAACAACGCAACTTCAGGTGATACTATAATAGTTAGAAATGGCGTTTATCATGAGAATATCCTTATAAACAAACCTTTAACTTTGGAAGCAGAAATGCCACAAACCTCAGCTGTAGTTGCAAATAATTCTTTAGAACCGGTAATAGCGATCAACTCGAGTGATGTAGTTGTGAAGGGTTTTAACGTTATAGGAGGGTGTGGTATTGCTAGTGTGAAATTCCATTGTAACAATGTAAAAGTTGAAGATAATTGTGTAAACAATTCAAAAAGTATTGGAATAAGTATCTTGGGAGATAATGTTTATGTAGTTAATAACTGCGTCAATAATTCAAGTATTGATGGGATTTATTTACGTGGAAATGGTAGTTTCATAGAAAACAATCGCATTCTTAACATATCATGGTCTGGAATTGCTTTATTTGGTGATAATAATTACGTACATAATAATTATATATATAAATCGAAATCTGGGATATGTGTACTAGGAAACAAGAGTTACATAGCGAACAATGATGTATACTATTGTGATTTGACTGGTATAGGTCTTATTGGAAATAATAGCTACATAATAAAAAATAATATATACAATTCGTACTGTGGAATAAATGTAGTGGGATACGATAATGTCATATATTTTAACAAATTTATAAACTACACGATACCGCCGGGAGCACTAATAGGTGTAAATCACTGGAACTCGACAGAGAAGATAACATATGTGTACAACGGAAAAGTGTTCACGAACTATCTCGGCAACTACTGGTGTGACTATCATGGTGTAGATGCCAACGGAGATGGAATTGGCGATACGTCCTATATAATAAACCCCGCCAACATCGATCACTATCCGCTTATATCCCCTAGCATACACTTAGTCTCTACACCTCTTTCACCAGTAATCTTTCCTTTCCCACAACCTCTTCAAACAGCACCCAACTCAACCACAGCCCTCAACCTGATCTTGAATGAGGTCTTAACAGGTCTCAGCTACGCCAACATATCAGTCTCAATTACTAATTCCTCAGTGGCAGAAATAACCAACATAGCCTTCCCCAGCTGGGCCAGCCTTCACACCAACACCTCCCTACCATCCTCCACACTAACGTTCACAGAGGAAGATCTCTCCAACCAAGTAAAAGTATGTCAGACGAATGTAACCCTAGCAACCCTCACGGTCAAAGCTCTCAAACCGGGAACCACAACCGTAACTATAAAGGTTAACTCATTCCAGGATGACAACTACAAGGAGATAAACTCCTCGATAATAACTCTCCCGGCCACAATCACAGTAATGGCAGGCCCACCACCAATAGATGGCCACACGCCAAAGGACCTCAACCACGACGGCTTGTACGAAGACGTCAACGGTGACGGAGTCTTCAACTTCGGTGACATAGTGTTCTTCTTCTACCACTTGCCGGAGATAATGAAGAACCCAGCTTACGTTAAGT
>JAMOMT010000084.1 GCA_027066965.1 Archaeoglobaceae archaeon | reverse complement strand
CTTCTTGCACGGAAACTTCATCAGCTCCTCGTTCATCCTGTACTGTACTCTGAGCATAGAAGAAGCTACTTTCACGACGTTTTCGAACAGAGTTTTTTCCAGCTCCCTGACCTCCACCGTTGGAGGTAACTGCTTGTGATCTCCGGCGAGCACGAACCTCTCGGCGAGAGAGACTGGGATTAGCACCTCGGGTATCGTGGCCTGAGTGGCCTCGTCTATAACAGCAGTCTCGAACTCGAGTCCATAGTCCTTAAGCAAGTAAGCAGTTGAGTTCGTCGCAAAAACGACATCGGCCTCTTCAACGATCTCTTTCTGTATCTCGAGCTCGACTTTCTGCCTCTCCTTCACCAGCTTTTCGACTTCACTGTTCAGTCTTATCCACTCTGCCATCGATATCACCTGCCTTGGCGTGAGTCCCCTCAGAGCCCTTCCCCTCTCCGCAGCTCTAAGTATCTCCTCGTCGCTGAGGCCCCTCCTCAGCTTTGGTTTAGGTTTGTCGTACATGTCCCTGAGAGACGTTAGCTCGTCTATCTTCTCCGACAGCTCCTTCACCTCAGAATACCTCTCGTGCTTTTCGAGCTGGTAGAAGAGAGAGCATTCCATGACTTTCTTATCAATCCTCGCCGGGTGACCAAGCCTAACTGCCCCAATTCCCCCAAGTCTAAGGGTAGCAAGCAGGAAGTTGTCAACTGCAACGTTGCTGCTGGCAGTTGCGAGTACCTTCTCCCCCCTCTTTACCAGCTGTCTGACGAGCTCAGAGGCTGTTCTCGTCTTGCCTGTTCCGAAAGGACCGTGTATGGCAAAACACTCCGAACAAATGGCGAAAGAGATAGCTTCAACCTGACTTTCGTTGAGTTCGTCGAGGGGTTGAAAATCACAGCTCCTGACTTCCGGCTTTCTTATGCCAAGGTATATCTCGAGAGCTCTTCTCCCCCTTTCGTTCAAGTCCCTCAGGTTGTCGAGCATTCTGTTGAACGTAGTCTCGCTCGAGTAGAGGTCTATTCTCACGTTTTTCAGGGCCCAGTCCGGAAGAGATTTCATTGCGACCGTTATGAACTTCCTGCCCTTCTCGACGACAGTTGCAGAGATTCCACTCTTCAGCGGGTTGGAATTCATCCTGCTAACGAGCACGACATCTCCCTGACTTATCTCCGAGACTATGTCCTGAGACCTGCCATACCTGACGTAAACGTGCCCAAAGTAGCTGCCAAGAACTTTTCCTCTCAGGTTCAGAATAGCTCTTCCAACTTTTTCTCTCTTCTTTGGCGGCATTCTCGCGATTTCTCTTTTCATCGCCTCTATCTGCAGCTTTCTCTCCTTCTTGACGAGGTTTATCAGGTGCTTTACGAAAATGTCAACCTGCATGAGTTTTCACCGCATATGAGTTTCATAGAGCTCGGAAAAAGCGTTACGACTTTTCGTAACAACTGAGAAAAAACAAATAGTAAAATAAAAGATAGAGATCATCCAAGAATCTTCTCCTTAACCATTAGCTCTGCATTTAGTATGCTCGCTCCAGCCGCCCCTCTCACGGTGTTGTGGCCCATGACTATGTACTTTATCCCCCAGCTGTCCTTCCTGATTCTACCAACCACTACGCTCATCCCGTTGCCCTCATCTCTATCCAACCTCGGCTGAGGCCTGTCTCTCTCCTTCCTGACGATTATGACCTTTTCAGGAGAGGTTGGCAGGTCAAGCGGTTTGAGGCTTTCAAAAGCATCAACTACCTCATCAACGCTCACGTCCCTGTCGAACTCCACCCAGACTGCCTCAGTGTGCCCGTCAATAACCGGTACTCTGTGGCAGGAGGCAGAAACAGTTATTGGAGCGGGAATTACCTTCTCACCATCGAACTTACCCAAGAGTTTCAGAGGCTCCTCCTCGACCTTATCCTCCTCCCCGCTTATGAAGGGTATCACGTTGTCCATTATTGCCATGGATGGCACTCCTGGATAGCCAGCACCGCTCAGTGCCTGCATGGACGCAACTCTGACCGTCTTTAGCCCGAGATCCATCAGGGGCTTAAGACTGATTACCAGCATTATCGTCGTGCAGTTGGGATTCGTCACTATGAAGCCGTCCCAGCCCCTCCTCCTCTTTTGTACCTCTATCATTTGAAGATGGTCGGGATTAACCTCAGGTATTACGAGGGGAACGTCTTCAGCCATCCTGTAGGCAGATGCGTTGCTCGCAACTGCAAAACCACTTTCTGCGAACTTTGGCTCGACTTCCTTAGCAACTCCTGAAGGAAGGGCGGAGAAAACCAACTCAGCATCAACGTACTTCGGATCCATCGGAACCATTTCCATGTCCCTGACGCACTCAGGTACATCTGCAGAAACGATCCAGTCCACTTCCTCACCGTAAATCTTTCCAACCCTCTTTTCAGAAGCTGCGAGAGCTGATATCTCGAACCACGGATGGTCAGCGAGGAGCTGGATGAACTTCTGACCCACCATTCCCGTTGCCCCAAGAACTGCAACCTTAATTTTCATGGCCCAAACCCTTACTCGCAACCTAAAAAGGTTGTCGAATTGTTTTTCTACCAGCCACCAGAATCTACCAGCCACCAGAACACCGGCAGAATACCCAGATTTAGACCAAAAGATCAGGGCTAAGAATACCAGAAATTAAC
>JAMOMT010000083.1 GCA_027066965.1 Archaeoglobaceae archaeon | reverse complement strand
AGGCTGAAGAAACACCCAAATACGGGTTTACGAGAGAGGAGCTACTCGTTTTTGGTAAGTATGACGTAAGCGAGGTCGAGGTCAAGGATCCCGCTCTTAGGAACTACATATGCTTGGAGCCGAGGTATGTTCCTCACACCCACGGCAGGCATGCAAATACTCCGTTTGCGAAACAGAACGTGTTCATAGTTGAAAGGTTGATAAACAAGGTGATGAGGAAAGGTCACAACACTGGCAAGAAGATACTTGCTTATAACATAGTCAGAGATGCTTTTGACATAATAGCTAAAAAGACCAAGAAGAACCCGATTCAGGTTCTCGTCGATGCTCTCGCAAATGCAGGGCCAAGAGAGGAGATAGTCAGGTTGAAGTACGGAGGCATTGCCGTTCCCAAGTCTGTTGACACCTCGAGTTTGAGGAGACTCGACATAGCTCTCAGGAATATAGCTGAAGGGGCGAGGAGAGCTGCTTTCAAGTCGAAGAGGAGCATAGCTGCTTGCTTGGCTGAAGAGATAATAGCTGCTGCGAACAACGAGAGCAGGAGCTATGCGGTTGCGAAGAAGGAAGAAGTGGAGAGGGTTGCCAAGTCTGCGAGGTAACCACTCTTTTTTTATTCATTTTTATCAGGTTCAGCCTAATTAGTGGGTGATAATTATGAGTAGGGCGAAAAAGCTTATAGATAGGATTAAAGATTTAATGTGGAAACCTGAGAAGATCAGGAACATGGGTATAGTGGCACACATAGACCACGGAAAAACGACTCTGAGCGACAACCTTCTCGCTGGAGCTGGAATGATAAGCGAAGAGCTTGCTGGGAGACAGCTCTACCTCGACTTCGACGAGCAGGAGAAGGAGAGAGGAATAACGATCAACGCTGCGAATGTTTCGATGGTTCATGAGTACAAGGGCGAAGAGTATCTGATAAACCTGATAGATACCCCCGGACATGTTGACTTCGGAGGAGACGTAACGAGGGCGATGAGGGCTGTTGACGGAGTAATAGTCGTCGTCGATGCTGTTGAGGGTGTGATGCCTCAGACTGAGACTGTTCTCAGGCAGGCTCTGAGGGAGAACGTCAAGCCTGTCCTCTTTGTGAACAAGGTTGACAGGCTGATTAGGGAGCTCGAGCTAACTCCAGAACAGATGCAGGAAAAGCTAATGAAGGTAATTCACGAGGTCAACAAACTTATCAAGGCGATGAGGCCTGAGAAGTACGACGAGTGGAAGCTTGATGTCACAGAAGGTAAAGTTGCCTTCGGCTCAGCTCTCTACAAGTGGGCAGTTAGCGTCCCCTCAATGAAAGCGACTGGAATAGGCTTCAAGCAAGTTTACGAGTACATAAAGAGTGACAACGTGAAAGAACTCTCCAAGAAGTCTCCTCTGCACGAAGTAGTGCTTGACATGGTCGTTAGACATTTGCCATCACCCATTGAAGCTCAAAAGAAGAGGATTGCGACCATCTGGAAGGGAGACATAAACAGCCCAGAGGGACAGGCGATGATCAAGTGCGATCCTAAAGGGCCTGTGGCTTTAATGATAACTAAGATCATAGTCGATCCTCACGCTGGTGAGGTTGCAGTAGGAAGGCTGTTCAGTGGAACGCTGAAGCCGGGAATGGAGCTCTACATAATCGACAGAAAGGCGAAGAACAGGGTTCAGACTGTCGGTTTGTTCATGGGTCCGAAGAGAGTTGAAGTGCCTGAGATACCGGCTGGAAACATAGTTGCAGTTGTTGGATTGAGAGATGCCGTTGCTGGTTCTACATGCTCAACCAAGGAGAACTTTGAGCCATTCGAGGCAATCAAGCACATAAGCGAGCCCGTCGTTACAATGGCTATAGAAGCGAAGAACCCAAGAGACTTGCCGAAGCTTATAGAAGTGTTAAGGCAGGTGGCTAAAGAGGATCCAACTCTGCAGATAACGCTCAACGAAGAAACTGGAGAGCACCTGATAAGCGGAATGGGTGAACTCCACCTCGAAGTTGTGGTGGAGAAGATAAGAAGGGAGAGAGGTCTCGAGGTAGTAACCTCACCGCCGATAGTCGTGTTCAGAGAGACTGTTACCTCTACATCGCCTATAGTTGAGGGCAAGTCTCCAAACAAGCACAACAAGTTCTACATCGTCGTAGAGCCGTGCCCAGAGGAAGTTATCAGGCTGTTCAAGGAAGGCGAAGTGGACATGAAGATGGATAAGAAGGAGAGGAGGAGGCTGCTTGAGGAGGCTGGTCTAAGCAAGGAGGAGGCCGCTGGAATTCAGGAGTACTACGAGGGCAACATATTTTGCGATGTGACCAAGGGTATTCAGTACCTAAATGAGACGATGGAGCTCATACTCGAGGGATTTAGAGAGGCGATGAGAGCTGGCCCGCTCGCGAGGGAACCGGTTTACGGACTTAAGGTCAAGCTCGTTGACTGTAAGCTGCACGAGGATGCTGTTCACAGAGGTCCGGCTCAGGTGATCCCGGCTGTGAGATCGGCAATATTTGCTGCCATGCTACAAGCGAATCCGACTCTGCTCGAGCCTTACCAGAAGATATTCGTTACAGTTCCGCAGGAGATGCTCGGTAACGTTACGAGGGAGATTCAGGGCAGGAGAGGTCAGATACTCGAGATGAACACTGAAGGGGATATGGTTACGGTTGTTGCGAAAGCGCCGGTGAAGGAGATGTTCGGATTTGCTGG
>JAMOMT010000082.1 GCA_027066965.1 Archaeoglobaceae archaeon | reverse complement strand
AACGACTCCAAGGATGAGCATTATTGCAGCTAAAGCGATTGACTGCAGGGCAACGGTGTTTATCATCGGTCTAACAAAGCTCTGGGCGAGCATTTCGAAGGCCGTGAGAAGCACCACGACTCCGAGCAGTTCCGTGATCGCAAATGCCATCATGCGGGAACACCTCCGAATATGAAGAAAGACGCGACCGACAGCAGTGCGAGCAGGAAGGAAATCGTGAGGTAGTCTATGAGCTTGAACAGCCTGAGCTTGGCAAACGTCTCCTCAACGAAGACGAACGCCACGATGAGAGCAAGCATCTTGAGCAAGAGCGTAACGATCCCATATGCGATGGATATTGCAGAGGTGTCCATCGCAACACCCCACGGGAACGCGAAAACGTTGAGGAAGACGGACATGAGAATGAACGACTTCATGTAGCTCCCCCACTTGAGCAGAGCGTACAGCGGGCCGGAGTACTCAATCGCCTTGCCCTCATCAATCATACCAAACTCCATGAGACCTTCGCTCTCAACAGGTATCTTGCCGGTGTCAAACAGCAGGAGCATGAAGAATGCCGCTACTATCAGGAGGTGAGTTGGAGACAGAACCCAATGAATGTTCTTCGCGAGGACGTGGTTCGTTATAAAGGGATTGTTCGTCTCTGTTATGAGGGCGACCCCAAAGAATACCATTATGAGCGTGGGTTCTGCGAATGAGCCGAAGGTAACTGCCCTCGTCGTACCTATCGACGTGTAAAAACTGCCCGTGTTCGCAGTCGCAATCGTCGTTACAAAGCCGGCAAGACCAAAGATGAATGCTCCACCAAGAAAGTCAACCATCGGCGCGTAGGGGCACGGATTGCCGTAGATTATCGGCAGTACCATAGGGAGAATGAGGTAGCACGAGAATGCTATTACCGGAGCCAGAACGAAGAAAATTCCAGCGTTCTTGGGTATCACCAGTTCTTTTCTGAAAAACTTCGCCAGATCTCTGTAGGGCTGGAACACACTTATTCCCTTTCTCGACTCCACCCTCGCCTCGAGCTTCTTCAGCACTCCAGCCACGAGCGGTGAGAGAGCGAGCACTACGATTACCTGGACCGCGTTGACTATCTGCAAGCTCAGCAAGGCATCCACCTCCAAAGGCATCCACCTTTACTCAAAATAGGCGTCATCAGGCCTCAACGGCCGTTTAGGGTGGACGCCATCACCCTTGCAGCCGATCTCGCTCAGCCATCTTGCGAGCCTATCCTCTAAATATACTTTTTGCTGACATTTCCTGCAACATACATCACTCAACGCTTGCAAAGCGTGAAATATAAATTTTCTTAGGAAAACTATACTTAATTAACTACCAACAAACTACGCCGCCTTCGCCACTAGCAAAAGGATGCAAAAAGTAATATACCTCCTTTTTCCGAAAACTCCAGGAGGAGCAGATAATAGTGATAATGTTACTAAGCTCAAAAATGTGCGGAGGCAGGTATAAATACAAACACGAACCGAATCCCGAAAACGCCGGCAGGTGGCCGTATGGCGATAAAAAAGAAGCTCAGCTTTTCGAAGCTTCAGAAGATAAAAAATTACCTCTCATCGAGAAAGCAGGACAGGCTGAAGGTAGGGGTCCTAGTTGACGGGCCCAACATGCTCAGGAAGGAGTTCAACATAAATCTTCAGGAAATAAGGGAGATCCTTTCCGAGTACGGAGATATAAAGGTTGCCAAGGTCTTTCTTAATCAATATGCGAGCGAGAAGCTCGTTGAGGCAATAGAAAATCAGGGCTTTGAACCTATAATAACTTCGGGAGATGTCGATGTGAGGATGGCAGTTGAAGCGATGGAGCTAATTTACAACGACGCAATCGACGCAATAGCTCTAGTTACGAGAGATGCAGACTTCAAGTCGGTACTCAAGAAGGCGATGGAGCTAGGGAAAGAGACAATAATAATAGGTGCAGAGCCGGGATTCTCGGCAGCTTTAAAGAACTCTGCTGACCTCGCGATAGTGTTGAACGAGGACGAGGGAGAGGAAAGGGAAGAAGACGAAGAGAGCGAAAAAGAGGAAGAGTTCGAAGAGGAAGAGGAAACAGAGAGGATCGAAAAAGCCAAGGAAGAAAAAGAAAAAGTTAGAAAACCGAAAAGAGGAGGAAACGCAGACGGCGGGAAGGGAAATTCCATAAAAAGGAGTGAAGGAAACAGCGTGAACAAAGAAAGCGAAGATAGAAAATTTGAGGATAGCAGAAGCGAGGAAAGCGGAAAAGTGATAGTCGGAAATGTCGAGGAGTACGTCGAGGACGAACTCTACTAAAGTCTTCGTTTTCGAGCTCGCGTCCTGTTCTAACGTGGAGCTGAGCCCGGGAATAGTCGTGGAAGGACTTGGTATGTTCTCAACGCTCATGAGAGACTTTTCTCTCGTGTCAACTCCTTCCTCCTTCTCTAGACTAGGAGTTATCGAAGGTCTCAGTGAGTACTTTGCTCCCGACAGGTGGAAGTCAAGGATTGAGCTCGTTCATAGCGAAGAGTGCGAGAGGAACGACAAAAACTCGTACGATCAAGCTCTCGAGCTGTTTGAGGAGTGGTGCGAAAGGTGCGACAGAGTGATCGCAATAGCACCTGAAGACGAAATGATGCTGTACGAGTTCTCCAGAATAGCAGACAAGCACTGTAACTTGGGGTGTAGCTCCAAAGTTGTAAAAGTGTGCTCGGA
>JAMOMT010000081.1 GCA_027066965.1 Archaeoglobaceae archaeon | reverse complement strand
GAGAGACGAGTGGGGAGACGAGACGGCAGGATACGCTTTAACGAAGAGAGTAGAAAAGGCAGTCGCGAGGGAGTTTGCCCTTCCAGAAGAGTTGTTTCTAAAAAAGCTCGCAGAAGGATTTATCACGAGGGAGAAGCTGAGTAACTGCGAGGGAGCGTTCTACGTCCTACTCGACGCGAGCGGGAGTATGAAGGGTGAGAGGACCGTGTGGTCGAGAGCCGTCGCTCTAGCCCTGCTGAGGATTGCTAGGAGGAAAAGGAGGAAGTACTTTTTGAGGTTTTTCAGCGACTTTCCCGGTCCACTCGTTGAGGAGGAAGATGCGCTCGAAAGTCTACTATCCTTCGAGAGTGGTGGGGGAACGAACATAAACCTAGCGATAGCGAAAGCTATCGACGACCTCGAAAAACTCTCGGATGAAACGAACACAATCGTTCTGATAACAGACGGAAAAGACGACGTATCCAGCTGGAGAGAAGAGCTGAAGAGAGCCGGAGCAACTCTTGTCTCCGTCATGATTCAGGGCCACAACGAAGAGTTGAAGAGAACGAGCGATGTTTACATGAAGGCAAGCCTGACGTTTTCGAGCGGAAAGAAACTGCTCAGGATAGTGAACTTCTCTTGAAATGGTCTCTGACTTTTTCCCTAGTACTGTATCGCCACACTACAATCTTTAGGAATTTTTAAGAATAACTATGAGTTTTTTACGAATTATTATTACAAATTTTTAAGTAGAGATGCGAATTAGGAATAACTATGAGGGCCGTTATTCTGGCGTGCGACAAGATAAGGGATAAGATAAGGGTTGGATGTCTGAAGTGCTTCAAAGCACTTTCAGAGAAGAGCGGGAAGTTCGCAGAGGTAGATGACCTCGAGATCGTTGCCTGGACGAGCTGCGGTGGCTGTCCCGGTTTTCCGATCGCGAGGCTAAAACTGATAGACGAAATGCTGAAAGCTGAAGGCAAAAGCTTCGATGTTGTCTTTCTCGCGAGCTGCATGCTGATGGCAGAAAAGAACTTCTGCAAGATGGACCTGAACGAGGTCGAGAAGAAGATAAGAGAAGAGTTCGGAGTCGAAGTTATAAGGGGAACGCACCCACAATAATGATAACGATTCGACAGTTTAGGTTACAGTTATATATTCTGGAGGCACGTAGTCTGTCGTAAGCACCCGACCTTTCCTCCGTATCTCAAATCCGTCCTCAATCATTTTTTTGGCATTTATTTTTAGCACCACGGGAGAAGAGTCGTACCTCCTTCCAACTTCAACAGCGTCTCTGTAGCTCTCGCTCAGGTGAACCTCCTTCCTCCCCATCGGTAACAGTCCCTTCTCTATTATGGACTTCAGAGCTTTCCTGCTCGTTCCGTGGTAAAGAACCGGAGGTATTTCTCCTCCCTCGCTCCACCCCGTCTCCACGTCTATGCTGTGCCCGTATCTAGCCCTTATCTTCCCATCTCTCAACTCGTACCTGCCCTTTGGATCGTTTCTAACTATAGAGCGGATAAGTTCCTCTGCCTCTTCGGATTCCATGGAGTACCTCTCAGCTATTACTCTCGCCACATCCCTCAGCTCAGCCCAGCCATACCTGTCAACGTCGACTCCAAACTTGTGAGGGAAGTGTCTAAGCAAACCGCTCATGAACTTGCTCACTCTCTCCAAGGTCTTCTCAGTACGCATAAAGGAATTAGGGGCGAAAGCAATATTACTTTCTCTCTGGCATGTTGGGGTAATGTGGGGCAAGATAGTTGAAAAGTTCGAAAGGTATCCTTCGCAAATAGCAGTTGCAAGGGAGTTTTTGAGACTCGGTATAAGCGTCAGAGATGGAAGAGCTTACTGCGGTGACATAGAACTCGTTCCTGCGAAAATAGCTGAGGCGATAGGAGTTGACAGGAAAGTAGTGATCTCAGCAATACAGAACATAGAGGGGGATGAGGAGCTGAGAAGAGTTTTCTCCGCATTGAAACCGGTCGCGAACATAGCGGAGGTCGCAAGGATAATGGGGTGCGGAGTACTCGAAGTTTACGCAGAAAGCCAGAAGGTCGGGATAGTTGCGGCGATAGCGGGAATACTCGCAAGGGAAGGAATATCGATAAGGTACATCCTAGGAGAAGATCCAGAGATAAGTGTTGAGTCCAAACTGACAGTTGTAACGGACACGAAAATACCTGGTAAACTCGTCGACGAGTTTCTCAAGGTAGACGGTGTTGAGAAGATCGTCATAAGTTAACTGATTTAGGATCTAAAATTGGTTGGAACCCGGCTAGAGACTCAGGCTCCGGGAACTTTGAGAGACTAGTTCCATGAACCTCTCCGCGTCCTTGCACATGTTTGTGTTGTTGAACATGACATAAACCTCATAAATGTCGCTTTCGAGGAATTTCTCGAGGTAACTCTGCAACCACTTCAGCTCCTCGTCGCTGTAAACATGCCTATAGTTCAGCTTGCCCATCAGACCGTTCCTGCAACCGAGTCCGAACCCGTGAAGCCTGAAGTAGGCTACATCTCCAGTCACAGGGTCGGAAACGAACGGGTCGACGCAGTGAATAACGCCTGTCTCCTCGCAGACCTTTCTAACACTTTCCTCGCTCCACCCTCTTGGCTCCCAAACGAGAATGTACTTTGACCTGCCAATAGTGGAGAAAAACTGCTTCGCCCTCTCAACATTCTCCCTATTGTCCCTAAAGGAGGGAGG
>JAMOMT010000080.1 GCA_027066965.1 Archaeoglobaceae archaeon | reverse complement strand
TTCTCCAGCTATGCTCGAGAATATCTCTGCGATTTTCGGCATCTCCTGCACCCTCTTGGACTGCAACTTCTGGCTTTTTTACCGTTCTGCTTTTCTGTTTTTCGAATATAGTAATAGTTTTATTTAGTTTTTAAATCAATACTTACTACGTTGGGCAGTCAAAAATCCTAACACTCAAAGAACAAAAAAGCTCTAATCAGTTGCATCCTATGAGGTATACTGAGAGAAAAGCTGGGGGAGAAATAGCATCACAAAGAAATCCGAACTTGAAAGAGCTCAGAACGTAGAGTTGATTTCACGCTTTTTCGTGAATGCCTCCTAAGAATTCACAACAATGGTAATTTTAGAGCTGTACTCTCTATAATTTTTGATCGTGTTTCGATGTTAGCCCTTCTTGTCCGAAGTCGCGAAAACAATTATAATTTATCTGTAAATCAAGGTAATACCAAAGTTCGACACAGCACCAAATATCAGGCAACTCAAGATTTAAATAGTATCCTCTCGCCCTCAACCTATGGAAGTCGTGGAAGAGGTGCTAGAGCAGATAAGGAAAGGAACACCAATAAACGCAATCGCGATCATCGCGGAAAAGGCACCGGAAGAAGTGAAAAAGGTGGTGGAAAACCTTTTCTCCGATCCGAACTGCGTGTCGTCTCTTGACGAGGACTGGAGGAACCTTCTGCTTTTAATTTACTTTTCTCACTACTCCTACATGGCGGAAGGGAAGGACGACGAGCAGAGCATATCTAATTCGGCTGTGGCATCCATAACCGCTGCTAAGCTCTGCAGAAGGCTTGAGGTTCCCGATCTTGAGGCGAGATTTCTGATAAGCGGTGGAAGGGCAATTTACAAGATGAGAATGAAGGATAAAGCCGAGAAACTGTTCAGAGAGGCTGAGAAGATATTGAAGGATCTGCTGAAGGACAGGGAGGATGAAGGTGATGAGAGCGATGTCAGGGAACTCAAGGCTATGCTTGCCAACGCCATGAACGAACTTGCAGTCCTTTACATGGACATGGACAGGAAGGAGGAGGCAGAGAAGTATCTTCTCTCTGCCCTAGATATAAGGAGAGAGATAAGCGACAGGGAGGGGATAGCTGAGTCTCTCTACAACGCCGGAACTTACTACATGAGGGCGAAGAGGCTGGACATAGCAGAGAGTTACTACAGGGAGTGCGAAGAACTGCTCTGGGAGCTCTGCGAGGAAAATGAAGACAACCTACCAAAGCTCGGAATGCTGATGAATAACATGGGCGTGCTTTACAGAAAGATGAGCAAGTTCGACGAGGCGGAGAAGTATCACAGGGAAGCTCTCGAGATTTTCGACAGGCTTGCCAAGGACGACGAGAGGTGGAAGAAGTATGTCGCCGACACTTTTGGCTACATAGGTACGATGTATAACGACCAGATGATGTTCGATGATGCTGCGAAGTACTATAATATGGCCAAGCAGATGTACGGGGAACTTGAAAAGAAGATGGCTGAGAAGGCGAGAAACGCTGAATGATGAAAACGATGTTTCTCGCCGTTGCGAGGGCGAGAAAGGATGCTAAAGCCTTGTCTCACGCTCTTGGATGTGAGACCTTAAGTCTCGGTGGAATTAGGAACGAGAAGGACATAGACCCCGGAATTTTCGAGAGGATCGGGGATCGAATCCCCCTGTTTTTTTCTGGGAGGGAAGACGAGAGGATTGGAGATGTCTTCCTCGAGGAAGCTCTCGAGTATACTCCCCTTGTGAGACACGTGAAGCTGAAAAAGAAGGCTGTTAGAAACGCGAGGATGGAGGAGATCAGGGAGAGCTTCGAGCTCGAGAAAGCAAAGCTCAGGCTTTACTTCGAGTTTAAAGATGTTTTTCTCTTTTCTCGAAAAAACGGGCTTGGTGTGGAAATAAATCCTGACTACGACGCATACTTTGTTCTATCTGACAGGTTTGCCCGGAACATGAAGGATATTTTTGGGGTTAACGTTCGCGAAGGAAACCTGATAGTAAGAAAGCTGATGAATGAGGAGTGGATATATTCACCTAGGCTAAAAGCTGTGGTGAGCAAGAAGATTGGAGAAGAGTGCAAGACTGTGTTTGAAACGGATGTGGAGCCGGTTGGGGTTGACATAAAAAGGATGGCAGAGAAGAACGAGGAAGTTGTAAGAGCTCTCGAAAAGGTGTCTATCAGCTTCCTCAGATCGAACGCTGAAGGCAGAGTTGCAGTGCCCTTCAGCGGTGGAAAGGACAGCCTTGCATCTCTTTTACTCGCAAGGAAAGCGTTCGACGAAGTTAGCGCGATATATGTGAAGACGAACTACGAACTTCCGTTCACAGAAGAATACGTCGAAGACGTTTGCGAAAGGCTGGGTGTGGAGCTGATAAAGACGGAAGTCACGTTTAACATTTCTTCCGGCATGCCAACGCTCGAGGACAGGTGGTGCACGAAAGAGAAGATGAGCGCTTTGGCGAAAGCTGCTAAAGGCTTCGACTGTTTGGTGGTGGGAGATAGAGATGCTGAGAGCAGATTCAGGAGGAAAAGACCTGAAATCGTGTGGAGAGTATCCAAAGAGCTTTTTCCCCTGAAGTACTGGAGTGGTTGCCACGTTCAGCTTTACTCGGTTCTGGAAGGAATTGAACTGCATCCTCTATACTACGAGGGATTTTACAGGCTTGGCTGTTCCATATGTCCTTCGATGAGCGAATGGGAG
>JAMOMT010000079.1 GCA_027066965.1 Archaeoglobaceae archaeon | reverse complement strand
GTCTCGAGCTACAGCGTCAGGGAGCTGATGCCCGTTATAGTGACCTTTGCTGTAGAGATTCCGAGGGACAATCCGAGGATACCCAGTCTGATAGACATCTGGCCTTCAGCTGATTACCAGGAGAGGGAAATGCACGACTTCTTCGGAGTGTGGTTCGAGGGCAACAGTTGGATGGGCAACAAGTTCCTGATAGCTCCAGAGGTCGAAACTCCCCTCAGGAAGGACTTCAAGCTTGAAGAGCCCGAGTACGTTCTCGGAGGTGAGTAGAAGTGAGCAACATGAAGGAGTATTCCCTTCCCGTTCCCGTCAAGCCGCCGGCTGAGATCGAGAGCTTGGAATTGCCAGTTCCTCCGGGGCTCGACGAGACGGCTTTGAAGGAGGACGAACTCGTTCTGTTCGTTGGTCCTCAGCACGGCGGTAGCGGGCACATGCGTCTCATAGTCAGGGTTCACGGTGATGTAATAAAAGAAGTAATACCCGATCCGGGCTTCGTTCACAGGGGGATGGAGAAGCTCGCTGAAAACAGGCTATACATCCAGAACATCCCCCTGCTCGAAAGGCCCGCTATAATGGACTGCATAAACTTCAGCCTCGGCTACGTGAGGGCTATAGAGAAAGCTCTAGACATAGAGGTTCCGGAGAGAGCGAGGTACATCAGGACGATGATGGCGGAGATATGCAGGATAGGAACTCACCTCTACGATGCTGGAATTCTCGCAGTCTTCCTTGGGCACACAACTGGCTTCATGTGGCCGTTCGCTCTGAGAGAACTGACGTGTGAGGCTTTAATGAGGGTTTCCGGGGCGAGGATTACTGCATCCTACGTCGTGCCGGGGGGCGTGAGGAGGGATGTCGACAGAGGCACGCTGAACTACATAAACGAGGCGATGACGTACATCCAGCACAAGCTCAAGGACTTCGAGAGAGTCTTCATAACGAACCCCGTCACGATAGCGAGAATGAAGGATGTCGCGGTTCTCAGCAAGAAGGAGGCCATAAAGTATGGTCTGGTTGGCCCCTTCTTGAGGGCGAGCGGCGTTGAGTACGACGTAAGGGCAATAGAGCCCTACGACGCCTACGACGAGCTAACTTGGGACGTGATAGTGGCTGACGATGGGGACTCTTACTCTCGCTTTCTCGTGAGAGCGAACGAGATACTGCAGAGCATCTCAATAATTAGGCAGTGCGTTAAGGCTCTGAAGGAGATGCCTGAGGGTAATATAATCAGTGCTGATGTTGCTGAAAAGAAGAAACCTGCAAAGCCAGCAAAGCCGAAGGAAGGTGAGGGAGAAAAGGGCGAGAACGAGAAGGCAGAGAAGGACGGCAAAGAGGAAAAGAAAGGACTAGATTCAATAAAGGGAGCGTTCTTCAGAATTTTTGGCAAGTTAACTCTTCCAAGGGGAGAATACACAACTCTAACAGAGGCATCAAGGGGAACTGTTCTTTACACGATAGTGAGTGACGGACAGTCCAACGCACCTTACAGGCTCAGGATAGTAACTCCTGGCTGGTTCTACCTCAAAGGGTTCATGGAGTCACTGAAGGGATGCAGATTGGCCGACCTGCAGGCTGTTTACGGTAGCTTCGGGTACTTCCCGCCCGAGGCTGACAGGTGAGTAGTAGAGAGGTGGTAAAAATGCTCTCCTATAGCTCCCTGCTCGAAATGTTCAGGCAGAACTCGGTCGGAATACCTCTCATAACGAGGAAAGTCATTCTATACCACACTGCGAACAAAATAGCCTATATCCCACCCCTTACCAGCCTGTTCGCTAAGATTCCCCTACTGAACTTGATAGTCGCACTGGTATTCTGGAAGCCCTTCTTCGCTGTAGTCTTTGCACCCGGTCTTGTCTGCATCCTGATAGCGATACTCTTCATAATATGGTTCGAGAGGAAGGTCACTGCGAGGGTTCAGTGGCGTTACGGGCCTTTGGAAGTTTCTAGGAGCGTCGGAGGTATAATCCAGCCGATGGCAGACGGTATGCGTTACTTTTTCCAGGAGGTCATAGTTCACAGAGAGGCACACAGACCGTACTTCCTGCAGTTCCCCCTAATAACATTCTTGCCCGTTCTGTTGCCGATACTTGTGATTCCTGCCGGAGCTGTATATGCGATAAACACGCCCTACTCGATACCAGTAGCCATAGCCTTAATCTCTCTTATACCAATGATCATAGTCGCGATAGGCTGGGCTTCAAATAGCAAGTTTGCTTACATCGGCTCTCTCAGAGAAGCAATAATGTACTTCTCGTATGAGGTCGTTCTGATAATCTCCGCTATGGCTATGGTCATAGCTTACGGGAGTGCAAACGCTCTGACAATTGTGAAGGAACAGAGTGTCGTCCCAGGAATAGTGCTCAATCCGTTTGCAGCCCTCGCATTCTTCGTTGCTATAGCAATGGCTACGTCTCGTTTCCCCTTCGAGATACCCGAGGCTGATCAGGAAGTCGTTTTCGGGCCTTTCATAGAGTACACCGGTATAATCTTTGGAGTCGTGATGACTCTTGCTTACGAGAAACTCTACTTGCTCTGCATGCTGTTCAGCATACTTTTCCTTGGCGGATGGAGTGGACCCTTCATACCCCCACTTGGTGATCTGTCTCCGGCCTTCTGGCTGTTCGTGAAGACTATAGCTCTAATGATGATATTCGTGTTCTTCAGAACGTTCTACGCGAGGTACAGGCTCGATCAGGCACTTAAGATAGGCTGGAGCACGCTGATGGCTCTCGCAATAGTCGCTCTTGGAGTTGGAATCGGGCTCGGAGCTACTAACATCGTGGGGTGGTTGTGATGGCTGGAGTCAGAAAGATAAAGCCTCCATCTCCCTCGTTCCCTGAGAGGATTAGACTTCACCTTGACGCGTTTGGAGTTGCGTTAAGAGAGGCCGTTAAACCGAGCAGGATGACGATACAGTACCCGAGGGAGCTGAGAAAGAGGCCAAAAGGTTTTAGGGGCATGCTCGTCCTCGATGTCGAGAAGTGCATAAGCTGCTTTCAGTGTGCGTTCGTGTGTCCTGCCAATGCTATACATATGAAGAAAGCTCCAAACGGCAAGTACTACCCGTGCGTCGATTACGCGAAGTGCATCTTCTGCCACTACTGCGAGGATACGTGCACGAAAGGTGCTTGGAAGTCGACGAACTTCATGGATGTCGCGTTCAAGAGTGTGGAAGAGATGCTTTTGACTACTGAAAAGCTGATAAACGGGCCAGAGGTGCCGGAAGAGGAGAGAGAGGACGAGTACGTGGTGGAGTACGAGGTGAAGGGGACGAAGCTAGGACTCAAGAAGGATTACTCTCCAGAGAAGCTCGTGGAGATCGAGGAAGATTGACAGTTAGTTTTTGCTTTTTTGTTTGTCCTCTTTTGTTCTCTCATTATTCGACTAGGTTGGAACCAACCCCACAAAAAATCGATTTTGAAAAATCATTAAATATCCTTGCCACATCCGTGCAAGCGTGCCATGGGGTAGAGGGAAGGGCAGAGGTGGAGGAGGTAAAGGTGGGGGCCGTGGAGGCAGAAAAGGAAGAGGTGGATTCATGAGTCCTGGGGGCAAAGGAGGTAAAGGTAGAGGCGAAGGCATGGGTATGGGTGCTGGTAAGGGTAAGAGAGGTAATAGAGGCAAGAAAAAACCACCAAAAGAGTTTCCTGGAACGTACTTCGAGAATTTGAGAAAAGTGGTTATGGAAAGCAAGTGTTCGAACTGCTCCGCTTGTGTCGCAGCATGTCCAAGGGGTCTGAGGGTCGTTAGCTACAACTCAACTCCCGACTTCCCCGAGTGGCAGGAAGACTGCATAGACTGCGGTTTCTGCGTGAGAGCGTGTCCGAGGTGGAACTACTCACCTCTCAGCGGTCTTGGCTCTTACGTTGAAGCTATCGCCGTAAAGTCGAAGAGGTTCAGCGGTCAGGACGGAGCTGCAGTTACCGAGATACTCGTATCCGCGATGGAAGCCGGGATAGTTGATGCCGCCTTAGTCGTTGGGAGAGACGAGAACTGGAAACCTTTCGCTTACCTTGCGAGAAATGTGGATGAAGTAGTTAAAGCGTCTGGAACGAAGTACAGTCTCGCTTACCCGCTCTCAGCTCTGAAGGGGCTGAAGGGAAAGGGAGAAGAGAAAATAGCTGTCGTTGGAACCCCCTGCGTAGTCTCGGGCGTTAGAAAACTCCAACTCGAGATGGGTAAGTTTGCGAGGAAAGTGAAGCTTGTAGTTGGCCTTTTCTGCATGGAAAACTTCTACTACCCTGACCTCGTGAAGTTTCTGGAAAACAAGGGGGTTGACGTTAGAGAAGTCGAGAAGATGGATATAAAGAAGGGGAAGTTCGTCGTTTACCCTCAGGACATAAGCTTTCCCGTCAAGGAGCTGGATGAGATCGTTCCTCCCGGATGCAGGGTGTGCCAGGATTTTACTGCTGTAGAGAGCGACGTGAGCGTTGGAAGTGTCGGCTCTCCTGAAGGGTACTCGACCGTTCTCGTGAGAAATCCTGCTTTGAAGGACTTTGTAGAATCTCTGGACGCTGAGTTCGAGGAAGTTGAGATAGATGTCGTAGAGAAGCTCGCCGATTTCAAGGTGAAGATACACCCCTATTCCTAATCCTTTAAAGCAAACTCAAAATCCCAAGCACTGAAGCAAGAACTATCAATCCAGCTACGATGACTCCGAGAGTAATGAAAGCAAAGGCCTTTGCCGGCCTGAGCTCAAGCAGAGTCGCGAGCAGAGTTCCCGTCCATGCTCCAGTAACTGGAAGGGGAATCGCAACGAACATAGCCAAGCCAAAGTACCCGTACTTTTCCACGAGTTCTCTGTTTTTTAAAGCCCTCCTCTCGAAGAACTCGAGTAGCTTTGAAGTGAAGGAGTATTTCCTTGCCATCTCCCGTATCTTCTCGAGCGTCAGCAAAAGAAAAGGGATGGGAAGGAGGTTTCCGACAATCGAAACGAGATAAGCTTTGACTGGAGACATACCGTAGTATATGGCTAGAGGGATTGCCCCTCTGAGTTCGGAGATTGGCATTGCCGCAACTGCTATCACTTTCAGTATGTCCATGCCTAAAGTCTGACAGTAGCTTATAAGTTTTCTAGTTTTTACTGGGCTTTTTATCGACCTCAGAACTTACTCTTTGACTCAGGATTTTAACTAATGCATTCTTTCCATAGCCTTTACGAGGTTGTAAACGAGCTCGTTCGCCCTCACGTCTATGCCCCTTTTCTTTCCCTCCTCCACGAACTTTCCAGTTATTGCGTCTATCTCCGTCCTTTTTCCCCTTTCCACGTCTTGCAACATCGAAGACCTGTTTTCGGCTGTCAACTTAGCCACCTTTCTGACCTCTTCTTCAACGTTTACATCGTAGCCCATGCTCCTCAGCACGAGCTTACACTCCCTACAGAGAATTTTTGCTGAGCCCCAGAGTTCTTTAAGTATCGCCCCGTTCTTTTTCCTGGTTATTGCAGTTAGGGGGTTTATAACTGCGTTTATTGCAGCCTTTCTCCACTTCATCTCAACGATATCCTCTGCCACCCTCACGTCTATGGCCTTCTCCATGAAGTTGACGACATCTTTTACTTCATCCTCTCTGCACCCTTTCCAGTTTCCTATCCAGGTAACACCTTTTCCTGCGTAAACGACCACTCCATCTTTTAGGTTTGCAGCGTAGCTCGTGACACCTCCAAGAACCCTTTCCGCGTACTTCGAGATTATGTCCTCATTACCTATCCCGTTCTGGACGCTCAGAGCTAACTCGGTTTCTCTGACACTTCTCGCAGCACTTTCGGTGTCATAGCTTTTGACGGCAAAAATCGTAAGCCACGCTTTTTCTGGTTTATCTGACACGTCAACATCCACTTTGTCCTTTACCAGCCCGTCAACAACGACTCCCTTCTTCAGCTCCTCAAGTCTCCTGCCCCTCGCGACAAGTAACACGTCGCATCCCGCTTTTGCAAACATGTAACCAAAGAGTGAACCTATCGCTCCCGCACCGACTATCTGAACTTCTCTCATTACCACTACCCCTGTGAGATGTAATTGGAAATCGATTTCAGTATTTTTTTAATCTCTTCTCTCGAGTAAACTTCCTCTGAGATAAGAGGAAACATGACGGGCATTTCTCTTTCTTTCAGGGTTTCTAGTACTTCTTTCAGTTCTTCCATGGCGTAGGAGCAGAAGACTGCAGGGTAGTCGCTCTTAATAGCCTTCTCAAAATCAAAGCTCACAAAGTTCACCTTTCTGTAGCAAGCCCACGCCAAGAGCTCCTCGCACCTTTCTACACAGTCAACGTCACAGCCCCTCCTCATCGCAAACCAGGCTGATAGGGAGTCCATTGCGAGAACTCTCCCCTGAGTTCCCACTGGTAGCCCCCCGAATCCCCTAAATATATCGGAAAACAGGTAAGCTCTATCGCCTCTAACCTCCACGTAAACTTCGAACTCTGGTTCTTTCAAATCGACAATTCCTCCTGCCCTTCTGAGCTTCTCCCCCACTCTCTTTGCGACGTCCACGGAGGTAAATGGATGTTCACCACTCCTCCTTGCTCTGACAGCAAAAGTTCGATCTTTCACCCTTTCTCCAAAGAGTTCCTCAGCCCTTTTCGCAATCTCCTCCATATCAGCTCGGCACACGAAAGCCGGACTTGTCGATACGACCCCGAAAACAAAAGAAAGTCTTTTTGCCAGTTTTTTCTCCACCTCTTCTGCCTCTTTTTCCTCTCTCTGCAGTTCTGACATGATTACGTAAAGTCTACCCCACTCTCTTTCAACCCTGCCTTCGAAGCCCTCGACCCTCATAACACTCCTGATGTTCGACACGAGAGTGTTCTCGAACTTCTTTCTCAGCTGTCCTTTGAGAGACAGCTCTCCGTATCTTATTAGAACGACCATTGTCCAGCAAAGCCTCCGTCAGATATTTATTACCTTACTCCGTCATTGAAACAATGCGTATACTGGTTCTAGTCGCGATCCTGATTATTGCAGGCATTATGAGTTCCGTCAGCTTTGCCTGTGCCACCCAAAGCGTAGAAAGTCTGCAGGACTTAAACAAAAACAACAATAAAATATACGTCGTCTGCTCAATTCCCGACCTTGTTCCCATAGTGAAGGAAGTTGGAGGAAGTGCAGTAGAGGTTAGGGCGATAATGCCTCCAGGAAGCGACCCCCACGCCTTTACCGTTTCGGCTAAAACTGTTAGTGAGTTCGAGAATGCAAAGCTGATAGTTCTCGCCGATTCTAGCCTCATTTCCTTTGAGGGCAGAATAAAAAAAGCGTACCCGGACAAGTGCCTCGACTTAAGTGATTACGAGAAGTTCGGCTTAAAACTCGACAGCTTTCCCGGCTATAAAAACTGCCCTCATGGCTACTGGTTGAAGTTGGAGAACGGAATTGCCATAGCAAAAGCTGTGGAGGAGAGACTCTCGAAAATAGATCCCTCCAAGAGCTGGTACTTTAAGAGCAACCTCCAACTCTTCGAGTCTCAGGTGAGAGAGGCAGAGAAAGTCATAGCAAAGCAGTCAAGAGTCAAGGGGTTGTATTGCGTAGCTGCTGTGCCGGGAGTTTGTTACGTAGCCGAAAACTCCGGAATGAAAGTCGGAGCAGTTCTGATGGAGGAGAGTGCCGGATTCGCAAGTGGGGCGGAGATGATGCAGCTTGAAAAGGAACTCTCCAGCTCTAAGTATGCGTGTGTGATCGTTCCTGAGTTCGCGAAGGACACGAAAGTTGGACAGCTCGCCTCCCAGCTCGCAAGAGACTGCGGAAAGCCCGTAGTCTATGTCAAGTTTGTCATGAGCACGCCTAACGACACTTACGTGGGCATCGCTTACTACAACGCCATGTCTCTCAACTCTGCAGGCCACATCGAAAAAGCGGGTAACACAACTCCGGGTTTTTCTGCGCTCAGCTCGATCGTCGCGATTGCAGGAGTACTTGCACTTGCTCTTGTGAGAGGTGGTGTAGGTGGACGCTGAACGGGATGTAGTGGTGGACATCGAAGACGTGACATTCTCCTACAGGGACTCTCCGGCTATAGAGAACGTCACGATGCGGGTTTACAAGGGAGAGTTCGTTGCGGTAATGGGGCCAAACGGGAGTGGGAAGACGACGCTGCTCAGAGTTATAGCCGGTATGGTGAAACCTCAGAAGGGTAGGGTTAGTGTTAAGGGAGTCGTTGGCTACATGCCTCAGAAGGAACACGTGAACTACTCCATGCCCGTTAGGGTATGGGACATAGTCTCCATGTACCTGCTCGCGAAAAAGAGAAGTTTTTCGGCAATGTCTGGTTTAAGCGAGGAGGAAAGGGATAGAGTGAAAAGAGCTCTTGAGGACGTAGGAATGCTCGATTACGCTAACTCTCCATTTACCGCCCTTAGCGGAGGGCAACAGCAGAGGGTATTGCTTGCAAGAGCTCTCGCTATTAAGCCGGATGTGCTACTTCTTGACGAGCCGTTTAACGGAGTTGACTTACCAACTCAGGAGAGGATAATAGAGCTGCTCAGTGATCTCTCGAAAAGGGGCGTTACTATCATAACGGTCGTCCACAATGTCAGTCCCATGATTCACCACGTCAGCAGAGTTGCTCTGCTTAACAGAAAGCTGATAGCCTTTGGAAAGCCAGAGGAAGTTCTTACCGCAGAAAACACGCTGAAAGCCTACGGAGTCGTCATACCCGTTACCGTGTGCGAGGAGGGTTTTTTGCACCCACTTTTTGGAGACATACACGGGTGAATGAGGTGACAAGATGGTACCGCCTTTTCTCCTTAGGGCTCTGCTCGCAGTCCTTCTTATATCCGTGAACGCAGCTCTCGCCGGAACTTTTACCGTATTCAGAAATGTCTCCTTTCTCGTGGCTGGAGCTGCACACGCAGCTCTTGCGGGTGCTGCGTTAGCAATAGTGCTCGAAGAGCTCGGCGTTCGTGTTCCAGTGCTTCTTGGAGGGGCTGTGTTTGCGGTTTTTGCTGCCCTCATAGCTGGGTACGCTTCCGGCAGAGGAAAGATGGGGAAAGACGACACAAACACGGCTATAGCTGTTTCCTTCGCCCTTTCTATGAGCCTTGCAGTTCTCTTCATATCGATGATAAGGGAGTACGCCGCAAGGGTCTGGGGACTTCTGATCGGAGATCTGTTTCTTCTCAGCTACTCTGACCTCAAACTGATGGTCCTTTCGACACTCTTCGTCGTTCTCGTCTCCGTCGCTCTTTACAGGGCTTTTCTTTTCGTGTCCTTTGACGCAGAAGGAGCTCTCTCCTGTGGAGTTAATGTTAGCCTCTACGACTACGTTCTCCTTTCGACTGTCGCGATCGCAGTCGTCGTAATTATGGGTGGAGTTGGAGCGATACTCGTCTTCGCAATGTTCGTTGCTCCGTCCGCTACGGCCACGAGAATTGTAAACTCTGTTAGAGGTGTTTTCCTGCTCTCTTTCGTTCTCTCGCTCGTTTCGGGTGTTTCGGGCATAATCTTATCCTTTCTGCTCCCTTTCTCCCCTGGAGCTATTGCTGCGACGCTCGTCAGTTCTGCGTACTTTTTGACCGCTTTCGTGAAGCGCTCTCGAGGTTAAATAACACGTTTAATCGTCTTTTTTTGTTTTCGAAAGGGTTATATTCTTGCGGTCAGCAGTGTAGCTGGTGGTCGGGCAGTGGCGGCGATTAAAACGAGTAAAACTATGGCTCTCCTATTGGCAGTGGCTTTACTGGCGTTATCTCTGCAACCGGCGTTAGCTCTGAAGGTGGAGAGCGTAACAGTAAAACCGGTTAAAGACGGAGTCGTAGTGAAGGTTAACTACACTCTCGATCCGTTAACAGCTCTGAGGGTGTTTCTATTTGGTGCAAAGTCGATAGAGAAAGATGTTCTATCGCTCTTTAACTCTACGAACTACACGATTCTGAGAGTCGGGTACAGTCAAGCGGAACTCCTCTTTCCGGCCAGCAGGTGCGGGAATGTTACGTACTTCTGTGGGGTAAACCTCTCCTTCCCCGTCAACGTTACCGTTTTCGCCGGAACTCCCCTTAACATCGGGCTTACAAGTAGGATTCCACCAATATTCTTCTGTGAAACTTCTCTGAGGTGACTTCTAAGCTTTGTCAATAATTTATCTTAGTTTAAATTAAAAGTTTGAGCTGAAATAGTAGAAAAAGCTTAAAAAAGTCTTACTTGTTTGCTCTTTCCGAGTACCTCTTCTATGTCTACACTTAGGGATATGACTTCCTCGTCAACCCTGAACCCTTTCGACGTTCTTACGAGCGCATCTATTCTTATAAAATACCACTCCTTCCTTGGCATTCTTAGGGCTATGTAAGGTTCTGCTCCAAACAGGTTCGAGAACATTACGAGCTCTTTTACCTCTTGGTAGGTCAGGTAGAGCGGTAGCTTCGACCTCGTCTTGACTTCGAAAGCGAGCGTGATTTTCCCGTTAGAAGCCACAACGTCTGGGCAGGGGAAGGACATTGACCCACTCCCCGCCACTCTAACGGCCGCAAATCCGTTCTCCCACAGTATGCTGATAAGTTCTCTCTCGACTCTCGTCCCCTTTTCCCTGCCCATTACAAACCTTTAAGTTTTCTCGAAAGAAAAGTTTTCCGTGTTCAGGTTTCCCGTGAGCTGGGCCCTGAGGTGTATGAGGTACTGTTTTTTCTCCTACTTTTCGAAGCCCGGACCTCCTAGGCTGCCGAGACCTCTCAAAGAAAGAGGCAGAATGGCCGAAAGGAGAGCTTTTTTGTGGCTGAAAAACATGGGTATAGACGTAAAAAGAGCGGGAAACAGAGAGCTACACGTCAGACTAACTCACAACGGTAGAATGGAGGAGTTCACTCTCACTGGTAGAGCCGATTACCTCGCAGAAAATGCTGTCGTGGAAGTAAAAGCTGGAAGACCAAGAACTTCATACATTCCCGCGTACCTCGCACAGCTCAACCTGTACATGCTCATGTACGGAATCGATCAGGGTTTACTACTGTTCGGAGACGGGACATTTCTCAGAGTGAGGCGTTCCGACTTCGTAATCAGGCAAAGTCTATCTTACTTCTCCGAGCTCGCTGGCTGCATCGAGGACTTTAGAGTGCCTGAAGGGGACTATGCCTTCTGCGCGAGCTGCCCCTACAGAGTTCTTTAGTTTCTCTGTTCTGTGTTCTTTAAAACAGTCGGTTACTAGCTACTAATCAAGCCCAAGCTCGCCTTTCACTTCGAGCAGGCTCTTTATTGCTATGTCGTAGAACTCCTCCAGACTCAATCCAAGCCTTTCTATCAGCCTTATCCTCTCCCTGTTGCAGCCTGCGGCGAAACTCTTTTCTTTGAACTTCTTTTTTACACTCTTCGGCGTTACTTCACTCAACTTTCTACCTTTAACGAGTGCACACGCGATTATCAATCCCGAGAGGTTGTCGGCTGCTTGCAGAGCTATTTCCATCGGTTTTTCTGGTTCAAAAAGCGAGTAGTTGTGCCTCTTTACAGCCTCGCATATTTCCTCGTCGAGACCTTTCTCTCTTAGAATCTCAGCTCCAACGATTCCGTGCTTTTCCATGTCTCCCTTTACTAGCTCATAATCTATGTCGTGGAGCAGGCCTGTAAGCTCCCACTTCTCCTCGTCCTCTCCCAATCTTTTTGCCAGACCTCTCATTATCGCTGCTGTGGCTATGCAGTGTTTTACTAGGTTGTCGCTTAGGTATACCTTCAACAGTTCTATCGCCTCTCTTCTGTCCATGTTTTTCGGACTCCCGCCGGGTATATAAGGGTTTGATATCCGATCTTTAACCTTCGATTTGTTTAGAAACGGATATATACTCGCTAAAAGGCGGATTAACGTTAAACTTCTTTCAAATCGTATCAAATCACCAGGATTATCGACAAGCTTATATAGTATGGCTGATTATCATTAGGATGATAAGGAATGGAGGTGGGTGGTCGTGGTAGAATGGTTGAAAATGAAAAGGGATGAAAAGGCTGTATCTCCAGTGATTGGCGTCATACTGATGGTCGCAATTACCGTTATACTGGCGGCAGTGATTGCTAGCTTTGTGTTTGGCATTGGTAGCAAGGCACCCAAGACAGCACCAACAGTTCAGATAGGACTCAGTGATGCATCCCAGAGTCTTAAGAACCCAACTGGTAGTTATGTAGACTTGTTTATGATTAGCCACAATGGTGGCGACTCTATCAAGTGCAGTGAAATTAAAATATTGATTTATAATGAGACCAATGACTCTTTAATAGACACGCTTATATATAATACAACTGTGAAAACGTTCCAATCTACTACTACACCGTACTCTACAAACGGTAATGGCTTTAATGGCACAGGATATCCATGGTTTAACACAACACCAATCAACGATGGTAGACTTGATCCAGGTGATATAGTTACTGTGACAATGACTTTGAACCCATCAAAGCCAATAACATCTGGAACTACGCTACTAGTTAAAATGATAGACACCGCTAGCAACCAGCCAATATTCTCTGGAACTGTGCAGGTATGGTAATTTTTAAAATTTTTTCTTTTTAGTTGTTTTTATATTGATTTTAGTTTTATTAGAATTTTCTTGAGTTCGAAAACACCTACAAAAACGCTTATCTAACCAAATCCTCG
>JAMOMT010000078.1 GCA_027066965.1 Archaeoglobaceae archaeon | reverse complement strand
ATCAGAGAGATAGCGAGGTTCGAGAGGATAGGAGCTCACTCGCACATAAGGGGGCTTGGGCTCGATGAGAACCTGAAGGCCAAGCCGGTTGCAGATGGGTTAGTCGGGCAGGTAAAAGCGAGGGAGGCAGCGGGAGTCATAGTCAAGCTGATAAAAGCTGGAAAGATGGCCGGTAGGGGAATACTGATCGCTGGGCCTCCGGGGACTGGTAAAACTGCAATAGCCGTTGCGATAAGCAAAGAGCTAGGTAAGGACATACCGTTCGTCCACGTTTCGGCGAGTGAGTTCTACAGCACCGAGATGAAGAAGACTGAAGCTTTGATTCAGACGATCAGGAAGGCGATTGGAGTGAGGATAAAGGAGAGGAGAGAAGTTCTCGAGGGAGAAGTCGTTGGCTTAGATTACAACATGGTTCCAAACCCGTACAACCCAACGCAGAAGATACCTGAATCCGCAACTCTGACTCTCGCAACTAAGGACGAGAAGAGGACTTTCTCGATCTCAGGCAGATTGGCTATGGCTTTCATGTATCAGGGGATAGAGGTTGGGGATGTCATAGTGATAGATAAAGAGACTGGCAGAGTTGCCAAACTTGGCAAGAGTGAGAGGGCCGAGAGGAAGTACGACATAGGTGGAGAGGAGATAGTAGAGGTTCCATCGGGCAGCGTCGAGAAGGAGAAGGAGTTCACGTATGTTGTCACTTTGCATGACCTCGACGAGGCTAACGCGAGGAGTGGTGGTTTTCTATTCATGCTTTCGACCAGCAGGGAGATAGACAACGAAGTGAGGAATGCCGTTGACGAGAGAGTAAAGAGGTGGGTCGAGGAGGGGAGAGCTGAGCTCGTGCCGGGAGTGCTTTTCATAGACGAGACTCACCTGATGGACATAGAGCTGTTCACTTTCATGAACAGGGCGATGGAATCTGAGATGGCTCCGATAATCATTCTCGCATCTAACAGGGGATTTGCGAAGATAAGGGGGACTGACATAGTCGCTCCTCACGGAATACCACTCGACCTGCTTGACAGGCTACTAATAATAACCACCGAGCCGTACGGGGAGGACGAGATAAAGGTAATACTGGAGATAAGGGCGAGCGAGTCGGGGATAGTGCTTGAGAAGGAGGCGCTCGAAAAGCTCACGGAGCTTGGTGTCAAGAACAGCTTGAGATATGCAGTTCAGCTCCTTGCTCCAGCCTACGAGTTTGCCAAACTCAGGAACTCGAGTACAGTAAAACTTGAGGACGTTGAGAGGGCAGCGGAGCTGTTTGCCGACGTCAACCAGAGCTCTAGCTACCTGAAGAAGTGGGAGGAGAAGATGCTTTCAATGTAAATTTTTAAATAATTTTAAAATCATTTTTCGCCATGGACTCTGATGCGAAACCGGATTCGAACAGCTCAGATTTGAATTCACTTCCGAACTCTAACAGCTGCGAGGGAGGGAATTTTTACAGATCTGAAAATGCTGGTGGAGACTTTTTAGAGGATGGTAGAAGGGAGGATTGGGGGGATAGAGAAGACGATGGAAGGAGTGTGGGAGTAAGCGCAGTCGAAAGGCTGAGGGAGATCGTAAGGAGGGGTGAGAGTGAGGATAAGATACTTAGCCCTTGGTGGGTGGCCGTTATAATCGTGCTAGAACTGATGTCTGTTTTCAGCCTCTTTATTTACAATTTGAAGTACCTCAGAACTCCTCCACTCGGGTACTTCATTGGGAAAGAGGTATCCATTCACTCGAGTGTTAAGGCGAGCGGACTGGGAGTATATGCGGACATGCGCTCGTTGCATTACGTTTACTACGCGATTGCCGGAATTTTCGGCATAATATTGATCATCGTTCTGATCTACGTTTACGTTAACCTCATCTCGAGGAGGAATAGGCACTTCGAGAGGACGAGAGACCTCTACGAAACTCTCGCAGACTGTCTGGAGGAGAAAGGAAAGGGAGAGCTGGCCTGGAAGGTTAGGGAGATTGCAAGAAGGTGCGAAATCGAGACGGGAAAGAGAAACGTGGCGGGTTGGGTCGTTCTGAGCCTGCTGCCAGTCGTAAACGTGTTCGCAAAGCCGTACATGTTCCACTTCCTCACGAGAGACTACTTTGTGCACGAGAGGTACGAGGAGATGATCGTCAGCTGCCTGAGCAGGAGTTTTGGAAAACTCCAGCTCGTGAAGTTCGAGTATCCTGACAGAGACACAGTTATGTACTACCTGTTCAGTCTCGTCACTTTCGGCATCTTCTGGATATACTGGATGTACACGCTTTTTGCCGATCCGAACAAGCACTTCAAGGAGCACAGGATGTTTGAGGAGCTTTTGCTTGAGGAACTCTCTTTTTGATTTTTATAAAATTTAATTTTTTACTTTTTTACCTGTAGCTATGATTTTTTAAAACCAGAATTAGACAATTCCAGCTCAATATCCAGCTCCGTTTTTACCCCGAGAGTGTGCAGAGCCTCGTTTGCTTCCTCTATGCTTCTGCACCCTCTAACGGCCTTCGCCATCGGGTTGAGCTCGTAAACGACCTCAGACCTAACGAAGAACACGAGAGCGTTCAGAATTGAGACTTCAAGCACTTCGTCCCAGGACTCGTACTCTCCGAAGTAGCCTTTCGCGGCCACCAGCGGTATCCTCGACGCGTGGGTTTTCACATTTTTCGCCCTCTCGAGCACCTCCTCGGCAAGAGATTTTGGTACGATTGAGACACCAAGCAGGCCATCGAGC
>JAMOMT010000077.1 GCA_027066965.1 Archaeoglobaceae archaeon | reverse complement strand
CTCCCCCTTATGCTCTCCTCCCTAACGTCACTGTCCTCTGCTACTACGACTCCTTCAGAGTTTACGTCTCCGAGAAAGGACACAGGCCTCCTCGAAAGGAGCATCTCTCCTCTGATTTTTGTTCCGCTTTCGTCACTTTTCACTTCGGCTGCGAAAATTGTCCTCAGCCTGAACTTGAACTCGGACATGATACCTCCAGCTGAGAAATGACGATTAGGCAAACCTGAGCTTCGCTACCTTATTGCCGTTGTAAACGGCAACGATTCCCGGCATCGGGTTTAGGTTCATCTTTTTCTGGAACTCCGTCTGGGACTGCCAAGTGCTCGAGTTGATGGCGAAAACTCCCCTGTAAAAAGTTGCTCCAAACGTGTGAACGTGGCCAGTATGTAACACGTCGGGAACTTCTTCTATGACGAGGTAGTCTTCTCTCTCAGGAGCTATTGGTGACCTCCTTCCGTAGGCAGGAGACAAGTGTCTCCTCTTAAGCAGCTCTACAACAGCTTCCTCCGGTCTCTCGTATCCAAGCCTTGGGATTCTCGTTATTAAATCGTCTATGCTTCTTCCGTGGTATATCTGGACCTTTACGCCGTCGAGGGTTACGAGAGCTGGATTTCCGACATGGATAACGTTGTTCGGAAAGAGGGAGGCAAACTCTTTCGGCAGCTTCGGCTGGGGCTCAGCCTGCCTCACGGCGTCGTGGTTTCCGGGTGATAAAATTATTTTAACTCTCTTCGGAAGCTTCTCTATTTGCTCAGCCGCAAACTCGTACTGCCCGTAGATGTCAGCAATTGAGAGTTCACTCTCCTGCCCAGGATAGATTCCAACTCCGTCAACGACATCTCCAGCGAGAATTATGTACTTTATACTCTCAGCAACCTCGTTCATTCTCTCGTTTCCACTCTCGCAGTTCATGAAGCTGACGAACCTATTCCACGCATCCTCCATGAAAGTTATACTGCCGAAGTGCGTGTCAGAAATGAAAGCAACGCAGAATCCCCAATCTTTCTTCCCGTTTCCGTTTATGGGTACATCCGGAAAAGTTATCCTGTCAGCAATTAGGCACCTTCCGTTCCAATTACCACTAACGGCTATAACTTCATCTCCTAGAAGCTCCATTGCCTCATCCTTCAGCTTTCCCGTCGCTATGACTGTTGCCACACCCGTTCTATCCTCCAGCTCTATCACTGCATTTCCGTTGTTCGTCTCCCTCACGTCGTTGACAATGCCGATCACATCAACGTTCTGGGACTTCAACTTTCTCAAAGCCGAGATCGGGACTGGATTTATTCTCGTTCTGAGTATTGAGGAGAGTTTCTCGTATCTGGAGTTGAAATAGGCGACGAAGTCCTCAACCTTCCCCTGACAGCAAGAGTTGCCGCTTACGTCTTTCAGCACCTGTATTAGGCCTGAGCTGTTTACCGTTTTTGTTGTTCTCCCTCCTTTCACTTCAGTGCTTATAGCAATGCCGTTACCTTCCCCATAGTTTCTCTCCTTTTTACTTCCGTTTGACTTATTTCCGTTTTTGTTTCTGTTAACTCTGTTGAACTCTTCTATGGCCGTTTTAACGTCCTCAAGCGTTATTATAAACGAGCCAGAACAGTTTTTACACACAAATGAGATTAGGTCGTCTAACCTTGACCTGTCGTAACTCCTGAGCAACTCCACGACTTTTGGATGAACGTTAAACCCCTCAACGGCGAACTTTTTCACTATAAGTTTGCTCTCCGCGTCGACATCTTTAATTACCATCTGCTATTCCTCCACCGCATGGACAGCGTTCCGGGGATTGTCAGAGACTTAGCTTCTGCACTAATTATAGTTGCGGTTGTGCTCGGAGTTGGCTACGCTCTCACCGGAGCATGGCCTTTCATGGTAGCAGTTGAGTCTGGGAGTATGGTCCCCCACCTCAGCGTAGGTGATGTTGTTATTCTCGTGAGCCCGGCTAAGAAACACGTGATTACCTGGGTTGAGGGAATAAAGGAGGGTTACAAATCCTTCGGAGATTACGGAGACGTAATAATCTACTACCCCAACGGAAACAGAGGTGTAACGCCGATTATTCACAGGGTAATAGCTTGGGTTAACAAAGGCCAGCCCATAGTCGGGATAAACAGGAGCACCGGCAAGTTGGGGGAGCTGAGGTACTACCACGGCATGCTAATAGTTACCAACAAGTCGGTTGGTAAGGTCGTGATAGCTCAGTCCTCTGGTTATATCACTCAGGGGGATCACAACCCCATACCCGACGAGCCAGAATTAACCCAGCCCGTTAAGCCAAACTGGATCCTCGGTGTTGCGGTTTACAGGATACCTTACGTCGGTTACCTCAGAATTGTGATGCAGAGACTAATCTAGTTGATTAGGATATTTATCTACAAAAATCTTTTACTAATTGTGGTTAAAAGTGCTTACTAAGTATAATTTTTTAATTAAAATTTTATATGTGATCTATTTGAGTAAACTTGCAAAAGATAATTGAGTAAAAGATATATGCCCGTTGAACAACTCTTAACTGCATGTCCGATAAAGCTCCTACGTTTGATGAAAGGAGTGCTGAGTTTTACACGGTACTTGCAGTAATTGCTTTTAACGTGCTTACAACTGTGTGGTTTATAGTTTTAAACAACAAACCCCTATCTTGGGATCCAGCACTACACATGCTTTACTCTTACGTTTACTACAAGCTCCTTACTATGTTTAACTTCGGTGCACTGGTTCATGTGAGTAACTATTATCCTCCGTTTTTCCACCTTACGGCCGCTTTCATGTACATTCTGTTTGGCTTTTCCGAAAAAATAGCAGTGGCCACAAATATACTCTACTACTTCCTGCTCGTGTTCGCAGTTTACAAAACGGCTACCGAAGTGTGGGACAGGAGAGCTGGTTACTTTTCTGTTATGTTGATTTCCGGATACCCACTCTTGGTCATTATGGAAAGAAAATTCATGATAGATTTTGCGTTTACAGCGATGGTGGCTCTGACGGTTTACTTTTTCGTAAAGTCAAGGGGTTTGAGAGACCTTCGGTATTCTGCCCTTTTTGGTCTATCATTTGGACTGACAACGCTTACAAAGTGGAACGCTTTTGTCTATATACTTCCTTTTGCCTTAGCTGACCTGTACTTCGAGTACTCAGAAAACATTCGAGATGTGAAAAACGCTCTGGGAAATGTGTCAGTTGCTGCTGCAGTTGCCTTTGTATCTGCGGCTTGGTGGTACCTGCCTAACTTGTTTGTAGTCTTTAAAAGACTCGAGTACTTCGCGAGCATAGGGGGTAAGGAAGGTGACCCCACGTTCTGGACGCTTAAAGGATGGCTGTATTACCTGAAAGACCTCGACGCTTCCGTGGGTATCGTGTTCATGCTCACCTTTCTGGCTGCAGTAGTGTGGTTTGCTTATCGGAGAAAAGTGAGTAAGAAAATGGACAGGTACGTGAAGGCTATGTTGTTTTCGCTCTTAACTACATATGTTATCCTCACGTTTCTGAGCAACAAGGATCACAGGTACATCCTTCCCTTGCTACCATACGTTGCTTGGATATCTGGTGTCTTTCTAAGAGATGTTTCGGAAGAGCTGTCCGGTAAACTTGGACTCAAAAAAGTTGTGTTTACTGTGTTAATTTCGCTTGTCGTATTAGTTCAATTGTCTGCGGTTAGCTTTGCCGTGCCCAACCTTCACAATCCGTACCTTCTTTCTTCTGATCGTCCGGAATCTCAGAATTGGCACATAAACGACATACTGAACACAATAGCTAAGTACGCTAGGCCGGGAGATGTTGTTATAACGCTGGCCGATCATCCGTACCTTAACGGACAGTCTCTTGACTTCTACAGGGTTATTCACGGTTACGACTTCAGGGTTTTTAACGGAGTTTACCTGCCAGTAAATGCAGTCGTTAAAAACTTCAACAAAATCAACTTTGTCATAGTTATCGAACCGAGAGAACACAAGGGCGTTTACGGGAAAGCTGAGGCGCTGTTGTACAAAGCCTTCTATCAATACAAAGACTCGTTCGAGCTAATCGGCGAGTTCCACCTGCCTGACAACTCCACCGCGTACATATACATGAACAGGGCGTGCCACTAAAGTTCGAGCACGGTAAGAAAACTTTAAATTAACTCTGGCCGCTAAAGCCAGCAATGACGGGTAAAGTCGAAAAATTCTGGCATATACCTTTCATAGTCGCAGCACTCGTCGTCAGTCTTTACCTCAGAATCATTCGGCCGTGGCACGCCGTTTTTCAGTGGACCACCCTGCTGGGAGGAAACGACCCGTGGTACTACTACAGGCTGATAATAAATTGTATACACAACTTCCCCAATAGAATCTGGTTCGACGCTTTCACATACTATCCATACGGCTCCTATGTGCACTTTGGTCCGTTTCTTGTTTACACGAGTGCAATTGCCTCGATAATTGCTGGTGCTCACACACCTGCTCAAGTCAGAAGCGTGATAGCGTTCATACCCACCATTGGTGGAACTCTACTGGCTCTTCCAGTGTACTTGTTAACGAGGGAAGTTTTTGGCAAAAAAGCTGGAGCTTTTGCAGCTTTTCTGGTGGTAATAGTTCCCGGACAGCTACTAGCTAGGAGTATACTGGGCTTCAACGACCACCATGTCTGGGAGACTTTCTGGATGGTCGCATCTCTCGCTTTCTACGCTTACTCCCTCAACGTGTGGAGAGGGAAATGTGCACTGGAAAACCTCAGGAGTGGGAGAGTTATAGCACCCATACTTGCCGGCGTGGCTTTTGGAAGTTACCTCGACACTTGGGCTCCAGGGTTCGTTTTGGCACCGATAATAACGCTTTACGTCTTCCTGCTGTACCTGTTGGGTAAGTGGATTAAAGGGGACAAGAGCAATTCTGCAGTAGCTGGGGCTGTGATGTTTGCGGTCGCGGCGGTTGTTTATTTGCCTTTTGCGTTTCATTATCCTGGGTTCAGTACCGTGTTTTACTCTCCTTTTCAACTCGTAGTATTACTTGGATTTGCGTTTCTGTTGTGTCTATTCTATTTCGTAGAAAAAATTCAGAAGGTAAAGGGACTTCCGGACTACTACGTTCCTGGAGCAATAACGGCAGCAGCAGTAGTGGTCGCTGGAATTGCTTTTCTGGTTGACCCTGGCTTCATGCATGACCTGCTTGGCGTAATTGGAGTAATCCACCCTAGAGGTGGGCAGCTAACGATAGCCGAAGTACAGCCCTTCTTCACCATGGGTGGTCAGTTCAGTTTCATTCCGGCCTGGCTGAATTTTGGAATGACATTCTTCTTCGCGATACCTGGGTACTTATGTGCCCTTTACTGGCTTTACAGAGAGAGAAAAGACGTTTACCTGCTAATGCTTGTGTGGGCAACGGTGATGTTCATTGCCCTGTGTGGGCAGAACAGGTTTGCTTACTACTTTGGAGCAGTTACAGCAATCTTCTCAGCAGCATTTCTTGTCTTCCTGCTGAAGGTTTACGCTTCATACTACTCTCAGGGAAAGACGACGAGGCTTTACGTGGTAACGGCTCTCTGGATTCTCGGCCTGCTTGTATTGAGGCTTGACGTGAACAAGTTTCCGTTCGCCCTTGGCATAGCTCTTCCAGCAGTGATTGATGCTATGCTTAATCTTGGAAATGAGGGCAAGCTTGATGCTAGATTTTTCAGAGAACTTAAGCTAGGGCTAAACTCTAAAAAGCAAACGCTTGCAGTAGTAACGATCGTCGCGTTGCTTGCTTCATCACTCTTTGTTATTGCACCCACTTTCGGAGAGTCCTACATCCAGAGTCAGTATGCTGGGGGAATAAACTACCAGTGGTACCACGCCCTTACGTGGATGAGGAACAACACACCGTACAAGTCCTTCTACGATGAGTACTTCTACGAACTTTACAAACCAGGCTACAAACCTGGGCATCCAAAGCTCTACCCGTATCCTCACCCGACTTACGGCGTTATGAGCTGGTGGGACTACGGACACTGGATTGAAGCGATAGCTCACAGAATGCCAATAGCCAATCCGTTCCAGCAGGGGATAGGGAACAAGTACAACAATGTCCCAGGAGCGGCACCTTTCTTTACAGCTTTCAACGAGAGCTACGCCGACAGCATAGCCAAAAAACTGAACGTGAAGTACGTAATAAGCGATGTGGAGATGGCAACTGGAAAGTTCTACGCCATGGCCGTGTGGGCTGAAGGCAGTCTCGCAAAGGCTGGAATGACGTACTACGCCGGTATAGGTTACCTCTACGAGTACAACGGAAGAGTCGGTCTTGCGATGAGCCCGATGGATGTGCCTCAGGGAGCGAGAATCTTCTCCACAATACAGCTTCCGGGAGAGAACTATTTCAGGACAATGGAGGCGAAATTCCACATAATGGATGGATGCGGACTGAGGCACTACAGGATGATTTACGAGAGCAAACCTGTAAGCAGGAACTCGATGATGGGACTCGAGGAAATGATATACCGGAGCATATTCGACAACGCGTACGCTTCAAAACTTGGACTGCCAAAGGTTAACGTCACGACTACTGGCTTCGTCAAGGTGTTCGAGTACGTCAAGGGTGCAAGAATAGTTGGAAAAGTACCGGCTGGTGTCAAGTGGGTGACGATAGAGTGTAAAGTTAGAACTAATCAGGGTAGGACGTTCGTTTACGAGCAGAAGACGGAGGTTAAGAACGGCACATACGAGTTCATCGTACCCTACGCACAGAACACGACGTATCCGGTCAAGCCCACCCCCTACATAATAAAGGCTGGGAAGGTCGAGGAGAGTCTGACCGTAAGTGACAAGGATGTGGAGCAGGGCAAGACAATAACGCTGAACCTTTCCTGATTTATTGAATTTTGGCCGTTTATTTTAATTTTGAAAAATTTTTTAATTTGATTGTTAATTTACGTTGATTTCTAAAATTAGACTTCTCAGCTCTTAATCTCTGACGTCAAAATGGGAAGTTTTGTGAAATCTTATGAAAATTTCTAAAAATTATGTAACTGATGATTAAAAGAGTAGTAACAAAATTTTTATGTTGCATTCTCTGCCTCAGTTCTGATGTTTGAGGAGGTGGTCGAATGAGCTACTTCGACGAGGTAGCGCCGAACGCGAAGAAGGTGGCTATATACGGAAAGGGAGGAATAGGGAAGTCGACTACATGCCAGAACACAGCAGCAGCGTTAGCTTACTACTTCAAGAAGAAGGTGATGATTCACGGTTGCGATCCAAAGGCTGATGCGACTAGGATGATCCTGCACGGCAAGCCACAGGAGACGATAATGGACGTGATGAGAGAGGAAGGAGAAGACGCAGTAACCCTTGACAGGGTGAGGAAGGTAGGGTTCTGCGGGATACTCTGCGTTGAAAGCGGAGGTCCAGAGCCGGGAGTTGGATGCGCTGGTAGAGGTGTGATTACTGCAGTTCAGAAGATGATGGAGTTAGGAGGTTACCCGGACGACCTTGATGTCTTGTTCTTCGACGTGCTTGGAGACGTTGTTTGCGGAGGTTTTGCAATGCCGCTCAGAGATGGATTGGCTAAGGAGATCTACATAGTCGCGAGCGGTGAGATGATGGCGATATACGCTGCTAACAACATTAGCAGGGGCATTCTGAAGTACGCTGAGCAATCTGGAGTCAGGCTTGGAGGGATAATCTGCAACTCAAGAAAGGTGGACAGAGAGAGGGAGCTGATAGAGGAGTTCTGCGACGCTCTCGGTACGAAGATGATCCACTTTGTACCAAGGGACAACATAGTGCAGATAGCAGAGTTCAACAAGATGACCGTTATTGAGTACGATCCTGAGTGCAATCAGGCTCAGGAGTACAAGAAGCTGGCGAAGAAGATACTGGAGAACGACGAATTAACGATACCAAAGCCGCTGACGATGGATGAACTCGAAAAGTTGTGCAACAAGTACGGAATAACCGGTTAAAGCGAAACAGCTGTGCAGGGAGCTGGAGGAGTGGCGAATGAAACTCGTCAAGGCGATAGTTAGACCAGAGAAGGTTGACGATGTCGTTGACGCTTTGAACAACGAGGGATTTCCCGCTTTTACGAAGATAGACGTCGTTGGAAGAGGTAAGCAGGGGGGAATAAAGGTTGGAGAGTACGTGTACGATGAACTGCCGAAAACGCTGCTTCTGATAGCTGTTAATGACGAGGATGTAGCCAAGGTCGTGGACGTGATAAAGGAGAACGCTTACACTGGAAACTTTGGTGATGGCAAGATCTTCATCCAGCCAATAGAGGAGGCCTACACGATAAGGACGGGTGAGAAGGGAATATGAAGGAAGTGATGGCGATAATAAGGCCGAGCAAGGTGTCTAGGACTGTAAAGGCTCTCGAAGCCGTTGGTTTTCCCGCGATGACAGCGATGAGGTGCTACGGAAGGGGTAAGCAGAGAGGCTATCTTGATGCTTCTCTACCCGAGGATGTCGATGTTGAGAGGATACTGAAGGAGGGAGAAAAGCAAGGGCTGCGGATGAAGTACATTCCAAAGAGGCTGCTGAGCGTTGTGGTTGACGACGCAGATGTTCCGCTCGTGGTTGGCATAATAATGAAGGTTAACAGAACCGGCAAAATTGGAGATGGTAGAATATTCGTTCTGCCTGTGGAGGATGCTGTCAGGGTCAGGACGGGAGAGAGGGGTGTTGAAGCTATATAATATTTTTATATTCAAAATTTATTTAAAAAATACTACGTAAAAGGAGGTGGAAAATGCCGTTCGTTTTGTTGAAGTGCGATGAGCCCATTCCTGAGAGGATGAAGCACACTTACGCTTACGATCCGGAGGAGGAGATAGTTCCGCTCTGCAACTCAAACACGGTGCCAGGAGATCTGACGGAAAGGGGCTGTGCTTTTGCCGGAGCAAGAGGAGTTGTTGGGGGGCCGATAAAGGATGTCATACACATGATCCACGGCCCGATAGGCTGTGCCGTTTACACTTGGGGTACGAGGAGGAATCTGAGCGACAACGACCTCCATAGACGTTACTGCTTCTCCACAGACATGCAGGAGACCGACATAGTTTACGGCGGAGAGAAGAAGCTGGCTAAGGCGTGTTTGGAGGCAAACGAGGAATTCCCTCAGGCGAAGGGGATAATAATCTACACAACCTGCCCAACTGCTTTGATAGGAGATAACGTCGAGGCTGTTGCGAAGAAGGTAGAGGATGAGATAAAGAAGCCGGTAGTTGCGATAAACAGCCCAGGTTACGCTGGAGTGAGCCAGTCCAAGGGACACCACGTCTTCAACATGACATTTTACCGCTACATAAAGAAGGCTAGAGAGAAGTTTCCGGAGAAGTGCCTGAAGGAGGAGGAGAAGACGCCCTATGATGTCGCTTTGATCGGAGAGTACAACATGGACTGGGATGTTGCGGTTTGGAAGCCACTCCTCGAAAAGATAGGATGTAGAGTTGTGGTCATCTTCACCGGTAACTCGTCCATAGACGATTTGTTCAAGCTACCTGATGTCAAGCTTAGCATAGTTCTATGCCAGAGATCTGCTGAGTACATAGCGGAGATGATTCGGGACGGATTCAACGTCCCGTTCATAAGAGTGAGCATGTTCGGAATAACGGAAACGACTGAATCCCTCTACAGAATCGCCGAAGCCCTGGACCTTCCGAAGGAAAGAGTTGATGAAGTCGTCGAAGCTGAAATGAGTGCGATAAAGCCACAGCTTGACTTCTATAGGGAGAAGTTCGAGGGAATGACATGTCTTTGTTACGTCGGAGCTCCAAGGACTTGGCACTGGGTCATGGCGATGAAGGACCTCGGCATAGATTACGTGGTTGCTTGTACGACATTTGGGCACGAAGAGGACTACGAGAAGATAAACAGGAACCTGAAGAAGGCAGGAGTAAGGGGAGTCGTGATAATAGATGCACCAAACGAGCTTGAACTCGAAGAGGCTGTGAAGACTTTTCGGCCAGACTTCATGCTTACAGGCTTGAAGGAGAGGTATCTCTTTAGAAAGTATGGAGTTCCAACGATAAACTCCCACTCCTACGAACAGGGGCCATATGTGGCATATAGAGGCTTCGTGAACTTTGCAAGGGACATCTACAAGGCCGTTTATCACCCGATTTGGAACACGTTGAGGGAGGGTGAGAAGAAGTTCGAGCCATACCTGAAGACGTGAGGTGGTCAGTTTGGGTGAGATAACTTACGTGGAAAAGCAGAGAGCTGTCACGATAAACCCGAACAAGATATGCCAGCCTATAGGAGCGATGTGGGCAACGCTTGGTGTTCACAAGGGTATACCTTTCGTTCAGGGTTCTCAGGGATGTTGTACTTACGTGAGGTACACGTTCAACAGGCACTTCAGAGAACCTGTGACTATAGCAGTCGCATCCTTCCACGAGCACGCTGCCGTTTATGGAGGTATGAAGAATCTCATTGAGGGCGTATTTAACTTGGTTGCGAGGTACGATCCAGACCTGATAGCAGTCATAACTACCTGCTCGTCCGAAACGATAGGAGATGACATAGAGGCCTTCATAAGAGGCGCGAAGAAGAAGATCGCGAGGGAACTGGGGGAGGAGAAGGCTCAACTACCGGTTATACCTGTTCACTGTCCTTCCTTTGTTGGAAGTCATGTTGTTGGATACGACAATGCCTCCAAGGCCTTTCTTGGCTATCTTGCGAAGAAGAGTGAGAATGAGGGAGAAAAGCTCATAAACGTAATTCCGGGATTTGGAGTTAATCCCGGGGACATAGAGGAGATAAAGAGGATACTCGGCCTGTTCGGTTTAAAGGAAAAGAAGGACTACTCCGTCCTGTTTGACATAAGCGAAACGCTCTATCAGCCTCTGAGAGAACCGATAAAGGAGCTCCCCTACTACCCGAAGGGAGGAACGCTCGTAGAGGAGTTTGTTGATGCTGCCAACGCAAAGGCAACTTTTGCTCTCTGCCAGCACGCTGGAGGTGGCGGGGCAGAGTTTTTGAAGATGCGGTTTGGCGTCGAGCCCTACTACGGTCTGCCAATAGGGATAAAGAACACGGATGACTTTCTGATAAACCTCGCAAAGGTTACCGGAGAGGGCATTCCGGACAAGCTTCTGGACGAGAGGGGGAGGTTGATAGATGCGATAGTCGACACAGTTCACTACACGATGAATGTTAGAGTTGGAATATTCGGCGATCCCGACTTCGTAATAGCGATAACGAGGTTCTGCTGCGAGATCGGCTTAAAGCCAGTAGTTGTTAACACTCAAACCCCATCGAAGGTTTACAGGCAGGAGATGGAGAAGATTGCCAAGGAGTACGACGTAAACTTTGAAGTCCAGTTCTCTGACCTCTGGGACTTTGAGAAGTCCGTGAAGGAGAAGGGAGTCGAGCTACTGATAGGGCATCCAAGAGGAGGTGCTAAGCTGGCTGAAGAACTCGGGATAGGGCTCGTTAGAGTTGGGTTCCCAATTTACGATAGAGTTGGGTACTTCAGGTGGCCGATAGTCGGATACATGGGCAGTCTGAGGTTCTTTGACGAGATCGTCAACACAATACTCGACACGAGAGTTCCGTGGGACCAGAAGCAGCAGTAAATTGAGATAACAAAGTGCAAAGGCGAACGATAGCGAATGGGAAGGATGGAGAATGCGGGGGTGGTAAAAATATGAAGGTTCTCAGGGTTAGATTTTACGACAGGCTTGGTAGAGTTGCAGAAAACGGGAACTTTGCCTACATCACCTTCCACGTCGGAGAGGGGGAGGGGATGAGGAAGCCAAGAGATGGTGACCTACTGGTTCAAGTAACAAACGTTAAGGGAGTACCGGTCATAGTGGCTAGGTTCGTTACAGGGGAGTTTCTTGCTGCTTTCAGAAAGCCAGACGACATAAAGAACTTAGACGAGCTCAGCAAGTACAGCGTTCCCGAGGAGACGATAGAGGAAATCAGAAGGGTGTGCAGGGAAAAGGGGATCGACTGGGTGTAAGTGCGTTGGGGGTAGTCGCATGGAGAAGCTCGTTTACATGGAGCTCGACCCGAAGTATCAGGACCTCAGAATACTTTTCGAGAAGGCCGTAAATGCAAGAAAGAAAACGCTGTTCCTTGACGCTTACATTAAGTTCTTCGAAAAGCTCGAGGAGTTTCTGAAACTCGCGAGGAAGCTTGGGCTGAGCGAGGAGGACATAGACCGCTATTTCCCCGATGTAGTTTACATGGAGAGGAGCGTTAAGGAGAGGTACGAGGAGTGGATGAATCTCTAAATTTTTTATTGATTTTTGTCTGTTAATATAATATTTTGTAAGTATAATAAAAATTATTAAAATAAAAAATAGAAATTAAAACAAAAAATCAATCAGTCGAAATCAGGTATATCAGCACTCCGAAGCATATCAGCAGTGGAACGAGGAACGCGAGCGTTATTGCGTACAAGCTGTTCATCGTTGTAAGTGGGTTCGGCTTTGCCATGCTCAGTATTCCCTCGAGACTCTTTACGACTGCTGGTGGTAAGCCTGAGACATTCACTATCAGTAGAGGGTACTGGCTGAACGCGTTGAGTAACTCTCCCGTGAAGATTGCAGCGATTCCGGCAGCTCCTGCAATCTCCGCGCTTCTAACGGTTTTCGACCTCAGGAAGTAGGCTATCGCTCCGAGCTGGATTGTAACGAAGGCAATCTTCAACAGGAACATCCAGCTTACGTCGTGCTTGGCTGTCAGTCCGAGGAAGGTAAAAACGTTGTCGAACTTGTACGGAGCGAA
>JAMOMT010000076.1 GCA_027066965.1 Archaeoglobaceae archaeon | reverse complement strand
TCCACTCCGCTCCTGTCGCTATCGACGAGCTCAATTATCTCTTCAGCCATAACAAAAGATAGCAGCCTGCAGGCTGGAGTTCTGTGAGAGAGTTCTATCCTGTCCAGATTTCTGAGAACCGCAGGTAGGTCGGCAGCGTGAACGCTTCCAAGCCTAACCTTAACTCCCGTTTCTCTCTCCACCTTCTCCCAGTCTCCCTTCGCGTTTCCAGGGAGCAAAACGAGGTCGTATTTTGAAAGGTCCAGCCCCCTAAGGTGCTTTGGAGTTACGAAAGCAGCGACATCAACGTCGGCCACGAACACCTCAGCATCCTCGAACTTCTTCACCGCCCTTTTAACTTCTTCAGCTGCAAGTCTGCCTGTTACCACGAGGACTTTCATGTCACCACTTTACACCACTCTACCAAGGGTCTCAGGGCTCTACGACAGTCCCAACGCTCACGTCTCCTCTAACAACCCTTTCGAGGTTCTCCGGTGTGCCAAGAAATATAATAGTCTTTATCCCGCTTCTCTCGATTACTTTCGCCGCGAGCAAATCCATCACGTTACTGCTTCCGGCTCTGAATTCACTCCTCGCAACTATTTCCACGAGTTCTCTTGCTGTTATTTTTTCGAATTTCCTAGCCTCTGGATTTACTTTAGGATCTTCCTCGTAAACACCATCCACGTTCGTAGCGTTTAACAAGACTTCAGCTCCAACAAACTCCGCGAGCAGTGCAGAGGTCGCATCTGTTGTGTGACCTGGAAAAGTCCCACCCATGACCACCACCCTGTAAAGCTTGGAGAGTTCAAGAGCTCTTTCGAACGTTTCTGGCACTTCCTTCGACACATCGCACCCCTCCGAGAGAAGGGCTGAAATTAGGAGCATCGCGTTCAGTCTCGTGACGAGTATGCCGGCAACATCGCAAAAGGTATTGTCGGCCCCAAAACCTCTGATTGCGGAAATGTATTCCCTCGCAACCTTTCCACCACCCGTGACGACGAAAATTTCATGTTCGTCTGAAAGTTTGCTCAGGGTTTTGGCGAAATCACCAATCCTGCTGCAATCGGGAAATTTACCTAAAAGCACTGACCCTCCGAGGGACACTACGAGTCTCATGCCAGAACATTCTGCTAGGTAGTATTTGGCTTTTTGTTCATTTGGTTTGGCAAACTGCTGAGAGATACAGAGATACAGTGAGTTTAGGTAACAGATAAGCCACCAGCGATACTGGAGCCACCAGCCCCGTTTACTTATAAATCGACTACAGGCGACGGCAACCGTGCAATCGCACCAAAAGAACGATAGTAACGGCTGTCAGACTAAGACTCACCAGACTTCAGAAACGGGTAAACTGCACTCAAAACGGCAACGAGAGTGGGCGCAGCAAAGAATCCGAAAGCACCACCGCACATCGCGCCACCTATGAAGGCCAGTAGAAGTAACAACGGGTGAATACTGCTCGCGTGTCCGACGAACTGCGGCCTCAAAAGTAACTCGGGGAGTATGTAAAAAAACACTACCCCCAGTGCGAAGAACCAGATAGCAGAAGTTAAGTTGACCGTCGCAAGGTACATCGACACGGGAATTATGACCATCCACTCAGCGAAAACGGGTATGAGAGCAGCGAGAAACATCAGACCGCTAAGCATTGGCACGTAGGGCACGTGAAACGCCATGAAATAAGGTATACTAACGAGTCCGACGAGAACTGCGAAGGCAAAGTTGCCGAACCACAAAGAGACGAGAGTCTCGTCTATAGCTAAGAATATCTCTCTAAAAATTCCTCTACTGTCCTCTGGTACGATTGATAAGATTGCCTTCAAAAGCCTGTCGCCATCAGCAAGTGCGTAAAAGCAAACCACTGCGGAGACGAAGAAGTTGAGCAGAAAGTAAACTGCCTTTACCGTGTAGTTGACGGCAGACACTTTGAGTGCATTCCTGAAGGCATTTTCTATAGAAGGTATGTTGGAAACCACATAGCTCACGTACTTCTCCGGAACCTTCGCGTTCCTCAAAACGTTAACGAGCGTTTCCTCGAACTGTTTCTGGTGAGTTAAAACGTATATCATCTGGTTTACGCCTTGAAAGACGCCGTAGAACATGAGAAACGCTATTGGCAGGATTATGACCATCGTAGAGATGAAGCTCGAAACACTCCTGCTCACCTTCCTTTCGAGAAATTGTCTGATCGGCTTGGCCACGTAAGCAAACACCACACCCATCATCATTCCGTCGGCGAGCGGAGAAAAGTAAAGTAGAACAAGAGCTGAAAGAATTAAAAATATGATGAACAATTTTTTCAAATGTTTCGGAGAGCCTTGCACACTCTCGCACCCTAAATCTTCTATGACCAACTTTGAAGCTTCAGACTCTCCAACCGTTTTTCAGCTTTCTCTCGTCTTCGCTGCTATCAAACAGCCTCTCGCAACGCTGAAGAGTGGATCTCTCGCCACCCTTATGTCCGAAACGTTAACGGGCAAGCCTATCTCGCTTAGCCTCTCCTCGAAGAGAGACTTAAATCCCTTCGGCTTAGATGTACCTCCAGCAAGAACGACTGGGAACTCTACTGCCGGAGGCGTTACTTCAGCCAGCTTTCTCGCGAGAGTTTCAACTATGTTCGATATCAGCTGGTCATAGTAGATTGCAAGTGCTCCCTCAACGCTTCCGAGCTCAACTTCCTTCTTGAGCTCGAAACCGCTCTCCTTTATCGCACAGACCTGCTCCCTCGACATACCAGTTGCTTTTGCGACATTCTCGTCTATCCAGTCTCCACCCTTGGCTA
>JAMOMT010000075.1 GCA_027066965.1 Archaeoglobaceae archaeon | reverse complement strand
GTAAACTCTGGAGGAGACCTAAGAGCTGCGATAAACGACTTGCAGGCTATTGCTGAAGGCAAGAAGGAGATAAGGTTGGAGGACGTAGTTACTGCGAAGAGGACGCAGGAAACGGACGTTTTCAAGGTAATGCAGAAGATATTCAAGACGAAAATTCCTGCCTATTCAGAAGTCATGCTGCTCGACGAGTCTCCAGAGGACTTTATAATGTGGATAGACGAGAATGTCCCTCTCGAGTACAGCGGAGACGAGCTCGCAGAGGCTTACGAGTGGCTTTCGAGAGCTGACGTTTTTCTTGGCAGAGTTAGGAGGAGACAGTACTACAGGCTGTGGAGGTACGCAAGCTACCTGATGTCCTGCGGGGTTCAGCAGGCAAAGAAAGAGCCTAAGAAAGGCTTCACGAGGTACAGGAGGCCGTCAATTTGGCAGCTACTCTTCCAGACGAAGAGCAGGAGGGATAAGCTTAGGAACGTTCTGTCCAAGATCGGGAGATACAGCCACATGTCAAGGAGAAAGGCGGTTGAGATGCTGCCCGTCATAAAGCTCTTGCTAAACCAGAGCGTAGAGATTGCCGCGAGCGTCGCAGCTTTCTACAACTTTAGCCAAGACGACCTCGAGTTTCTGCTTGGAGACTCCAAGAGGGCAAAGGAGATAGTGGAGTACATGAGAGAACACAATCTCCATAGAGTTGAAGACGAGGAGTTTCTGAGAGAGTGGGTAGAGAGAGAGGGAGCCAGGGAATCAAAAGAGGAAGATGAAAGTGCAAAGGGAACGGAGAAAACAGAGAAGGAAGAAAAGGGCAAGTCTAAAACAGAAAAAGCAGGAAAGAAAAGAAAAAGAAGGTCGAAGAAGTCCGAAGTTGCCGAAGTAGAAGAAGAAGGGGAGGTAAGGAAAGAGGAGGAAGAAGAGAAAGGGGGGAGAAGCGTAAGAGGCCGGAACACGACGCTTGATTCGTTTTTCTAATTTCGTTTATGTAATAAAGTTAAATTAATAAAACTAAAATTTAATAAAATCTACAAGCCACTCACCGCAACCCTCAGACACTCCTCGAGTCCACCAAAGCAAACCCTAACACCCCTCAACTTGGGTAAATAAGTTAGAGCCTTTCCCGAATCGACCATGACGTAGTCGAACTGCTCGGTTGCGGGAGAAACGACCATGCAAGTGTCACAGAAAACTTTACCGCCCGCTCTCTCTATTTTCTCCACCGCCAATCTTATCGCTTCGTTTCTGAGTAGTCTCCTACACGTAAAAACCCATACCGGAATCCTAAACTTCTCTTTATCGACGAACCTTGATATCCTAACTATCTCTCCAGCATAGGCGTGAGGGCAGCCAATCGCTACTAGGTCAGGAGTCTCAGTCGGAGAGAGTTCTTCCCTCATCTCCCTTACGTCCTCCTCGCTAACGACCTCAATTGCTTCGGGCTTTTCGTAATTATCCCACTCTGGTGTCTGCCCTTCGACGTGGAACATTGCCTTCCCACCGCTCGCAGCCATGGCCGCCCCTATAGCTTTCAGCTCGCTCTCCTTCATTTCCACTTTTGGAATCAGGTAAGGTACATCGCACTCGATCCTGCCTACTATGCACCCGGCGAGAGCTGCATCTCCCTCTCTACTCAGCTCCACTTTAACTGCTACATCTGGCGTTCTGTTCTCGTCGAGATGCATCCCATATTCCGGAGTCAAACCCGTCACAGCCGAAGCAATCGCAGTTATTCCACTCTCCCTGTTCGTCCTCGCTCCAATAACCGAGTTCGCGTAAATTACGGCATTGCTCTCTGCCCAAGCTATTCTATCTCCGCACTTCAGCCTCTCAAAGTAGTACGGCACGCAGCTCATCTCCAGCCTCGCTCCCATTCTCTTGAGAGCCTTCAGTATCCTCATCTGCTTTTCGTAGAATTCCGGAGTTATTCCCATCTCCTTCCACCTTTCTATGTCCATGCCCGCAGGGTTGACAGTGGCTTTAACTCTAAACTTCACACTCTCACTCAACTCTTCTATCCATTCCAGTCCAGCATCTCCTATGTTTTGGTAGGAGATTCCGGATATGTGAACTGACCTGACCTCTACAAGCCTCCTCGCGTTGAATATTCTCGCCATAGTCTCCACTATGTCCATGCAAACTTCGTAACCTTCCGAATTCTCGTTAGAACTCATTCTATTCCCCCATTAAACTACCCTCTCAAAGTCTTCCCTCCTATCAAGGGGTTTCGTCGCATCTAACCCAACTTTCGTCGTCAGACCTTTATCCGAAGAAGGGTCGAGGGAGCTACCTCTCGCTCCCCTCACAACCACCAAGTCTCTATCTCCCTGAAACCTCGTCGCTATCGCGTACTCTACGTCAAGGGGGTCAAAGATGTCTATGTCCTCGTCAACGACAACTACGTGCTTGAGACTGTGGTGAGCTGTAAAAGCGGCCATTATAGCGTTTTTCGCATCCCCTTCGCTGTGCTTTTCTATCTGAACGAAGGCATGGAAGTAGTGCATCCCTCCTTCGCTCATCACGACATTCTTAACCTTGCAGACCTTCGAAACGCTCTGATATATCACCGGTTCGTACGGAATTCCCATCAAAACTTGGTGTTCGCTGCTCGCTGGAGTTATGGAGTAGTAAACCGGATCATCAACCGTGTATACCTCGTCTACAACGATGACGGGCTGCTCTCTAACCAAGTCGTAAGTGCCCGTAAGATCAACGAAAGGTCCTTCTCTCTCGAGTTCAGCGGTTATTCTTCCGAACATTACTATTTCAGCTGGAGGAACTTTCAGTCTCTCGTCGTAGTCGTAGG
>JAMOMT010000074.1 GCA_027066965.1 Archaeoglobaceae archaeon | reverse complement strand
TAAATCTGTTACCTGTGGAGAGCGAAGACGAAAATCGCGTAAGCAATAAAGAAGGCTATACCGGAGACGAGAGCCTGCCAAGGCACCTCGTCCCTGTTTATGAAGTAAAGAATGACGAGAGAAACGAAAGTTGTAGTTACAACGCTGAATACCGCGTGGTCGTCTATGACCCAGCTCGTGAAGAGTAAACCCACACCTGGATAAAAAGTGGAGTAAAGGATCTTCTCACCCACAAGAGATCCTAAGCTAAGCGTGTCCATTCCCCTATAACCCCATATCAGTGCAGTTGCTGTTTCAGGTATTGCCGTTGCAGCCGGTATCAAAACCAGAGCTATGCCAAGCGGGCTGATGCCCGTTGTTGCGGCTATGGCAGAGACTGCCGAAACTAATCTTTCCGAACCGTAGTAAAGAACTACAACAGCAGCTACAAGCTGTAAAAATGCCATGGCAATTTCTCTACCGGGGAAAAAGATACCAAGAAATGGCCTTTCCGCTTCCTCCATCGCACCCAACTCTCTCCTCGAGTACATCATGCTCATGTAAACCACGAAGCTCGCGAGGAAAAAGATCCCGAAAGCCACCCTGACTAAGTCGTTCCTGAAGAAGCCTGGAACAAGCGTCAAAGGAAAGAGGAGAGTCACGAAAATGTAGGGCAGAGCTAGAGATCTGTCAACTTTCAACCTCGAACTTCTCCTCCTTCCAAACTTGTAACCAGCGAAAACCACGAGCCCGACCAAACCGTAGGAGAGGCTCGAAGCCATGAACGGCTGCCCAAAGACGGTTCCTATGCCTATCTCCTGCCCACCCCTAATCCCGGAGGATAAGGCTACGAGAAAGACCGTGAGCTCAGGTAACGACGTGAAGAGAGGTGAGAGGATTGCCCCAACAAAAGAGCTACCAAGTCCGAACCTGAATCCAAGAAATTCTATCGCGTTGACGAAAGCTAGAGCAGAGAAAAAAACGAGAACTATTCCAACTGCTAGCTCGAGAACTGAATGAAGCATGAAAGAAGGCTAAGAACTCTCAATTAGCACGGCATTTATCACTCCGTGCTGGTTAGGTCTGCTTGTGACCTTTGCCTCTCCAACGCTCGTCTTGATTATCGCACCCTTCGTTATCACGTTCCTCCTCGCGTAGTGCACGTGTGCAGGATTTTCGACCACCGAAAGTATCTCCGCTTTAACGACCTTACCTTCAGACGGCACGTAAACGTTGGCGTACTTATCCCTGAATACCTTTATCTTGAAGTTTCCTCCTCTCACTCTGACCTTCTTGATCTTCCTCTCGCCTATGAGCGTTTCTACCTGATCCCTACCAAGCTCGTACTTCCTCTTCTTCCTGAATGGTTTGAGGAGCTTACCCGTGTAAGACCTCCTGCTCCTTCCGTGCCAGCGCATTACACTCACCTCTGAGAAATCTAGCCTTACAGACGCGACAACTTACCGTCGACGCGATAACTTCATTAATGACGGTTGCTTATATAGTTTGCGTATGCTTCCTGACTAGATTTTCGAGGTTTTCGTTGCTTCAAATTAAACAAACTAAACAAAAAATCTAAAAAACTTTTTTAATCCGGACGACATATTTCCATTAATGCTTTTCGATCCGGAAAGTGTAGCAGTAGTTGGAGCTACCCCCAAAAAAGGAAAGGTCGGTTACGCGATAATCAACAACCTGAAAAACTTTAGGGGCAAAGTTTACGCGATAAACCCGAAGTACGAAGAAGTTCTGGGTTTCCCGTGCTACCCTTCGATTCTTGAAGCTCCTCCAGTGGATCTGGCAGTAATAGCAGTTCCCGCAAAGGTCGTTAACCCCGTGCTTGAACAGTGCGGGGAAAAAGGAGTGAAGTACGCGGTCGTGATAACTGCCGGCTTCAGAGAGACCGGGAGGGAGGGCGCGAAGCTCGAAGAAGAACTCGTGAGAATATGCAGGAAGTACGGAATAAAGCTCGTAGGTCCCAACTGCCTCGGAATAATAAACACGCACAACGGTCTCAACGCAACTTTCGCAAGCACACAGCCCAAGCCGGGAAACATAGCGTTTCTCAGCCAGTCTGGAGCTTTCATCATAGCAGTGATGGAGTACTTCAGGAACGTGAATGAGGGTTTCAGCAAGATAGTTTCCATGGGCAACAAAGCCGTTCTCGACGAGGCGGACATAATGGAGATGTTGAGAGGCGATCCCTACACCGACGTGATAATGCTCTACATAGAGGGCATAGGCGACGGCAGGAAGTTCATGGAAGTTGCTGAAAGGGTTGGAAGAGCGAAGCCAGTCGTTGCGATGAAGAGCGGGAAGACAGATGCAGGAGCTAAGGCTGCGAGCAGTCACACGGGCAGCATAGCTGGGAGCTATCAAGCATGCTTGGCAGCTTTCAGGCAATCTGGAGTCATTCCAGCAGAATCGCCAGAAGATCTCTTTGACGTCGCGAAAATTTTTGCCAAATACAGGGACGTCGAGGGAGGAGTGGCCGTGGTGACTAACTCCGGAGGACCAGGAGTAATGGCTGCCGACGCTATAGAGGCCTACGGGTTGAAAATGGCTTCCTTCAGCAGGGAAACGATAGAGAAACTGAAAGAGATATTACCAGCTGGAGCGAACGTTTACAACCCCGTTGACGTGCTCGGAGATTCTGACGCTGAAAGGTACATAAAAGCGATAGAGTGCGTTGCGAACGACGAAAACGTGGGGGCAATAATCGCGATAACCGTTCCGACAGCGAGGCTGAGCTTCGAAGAGGCTGCGAGGTTCAGCATAGACAAACCCTACGTTCTCTGCTTCATGGGCTGGGA
>JAMOMT010000073.1 GCA_027066965.1 Archaeoglobaceae archaeon | reverse complement strand
AGCGAAAGTGATGAGAAAGTCGGATACGACAGCCTGAGGGGAACAGTCCTGCTAACTCTGCCGGGTGGCAGGATGGTTTCAGCCCTGTTTCAGGCTTTTTGCGTGTCCTCCATGCTGCTTGGCGTTTACGCCGTTGTTAGAATCGCTTTAGTAACGTTTGGGAGGTAAATATCATGAGTGCATTCAGAAAGGGGGCGATATTCCTGCTGGTTGTGGCCGTCTCTCTCGCAATCTCACCTCACCTCAGTCCGGCCAATCAGGTGGTCAACCAAATCGCTCACCTTGCGAAATTTACAGGGACTGGAGCTTACTTTTCAGACTCAAAGAAGGTCGAGCTGAAGTTCCAGGCCGTGGGAGCGAGGAGCGATTACATTCACGCTTGCCGGTGCAGAAACAAGGTTTGCATAAAGAACATTGCTGACTTCAACATAGAGGTGGTGGTGTCCAACTGCGGAATCTCGAATTACGTCCTTTATCCCGGGGAGAAGCTATGCGTTTACAAGAACACAACTGTGGAGCTCACTTTTGAGGACGGTTCTAGGATTGTGGTTTGATTTGAATGAGTTGGAATCAGGAGAAATTCCGAACCAATTTATACCCCTATTCAGGCAGTAAAGTTGATGGGAGTATCAACGAGCAGGGTTCTGCTGGTCGTGCTTGCGGTGGCTTTGATATCCTATCCGTGCAGTGGGGCAGTCGTTCACGGAGTCGTTTACAGCTGGGAAAACCTGAAACCACTGCCAAAAGCCGTGATAGTCGTCAACACAACTCCTGAGCAGAAGTATGTGACACCTGACGGACACTACTCCTTCACACTTCCACCGGGGTGCTATGTCATAAGGGCATACTACTACCAAGACGGCAGAGTCGTGCTGTACGCTGAGGATAACATAACGATCGAGGGAAACGGGAGCTACATAGTCGACTTGATACTGTTTCCCCCGCTCAACTTCAATTTCTCCCAGCCAAATGTGGAGTTCCCGACACCTGTACAGAACGGCAACCAGAATGCACTTCCACTCTGGAGCTTTGCTGTTATATTGGCTCTGATCGTCGTGGTTTACGCACTTAGAAAAGTCGTAAAGGGACGAGAAAGGAGCGACACGGTAAGAAGTGCCACAGGTGCAGGATTGCATGGAACATTCAGCGAAACGCCTTCTGAAAGCGAATTTGATCTCGGAAAGAGTGTAAAAGCGGAGAAGATAGAGATAGAGAAAACGGGAAGAACGGAAATAGAAAGGTTGGAGAGATCGGGAGAAACGGGCGAAAAAGGGCGCGACGTCGGAAGCGGTATTATGGCCGCACTGCCGGACGATTTGAGAGAAACTCTTGAAATCATAGTAAGTTCCGGAGGGAGAATAACCCAGAAGGAACTCAGAAATAGGCTGAAGTACTCTGAAGCTAAAGTGAGCCTTATACTGACGGACCTTGAGAGGAGGGGCTACATAGAGAAGGTCAGAAAGGGCAGAGGTAACGTTGTGTTTTTAAAGGACGAATACAGGAAGTTTTTCGGATTAGATTAACAGTTGCTTTCTTCTAGAGTTTGTTTAACTTAATTTTCTTGATTCCTTTTTCGCTTTTTGGATTAACTGTCTATGCCGCATTGCTGGGTAGTATTCTGGTATACTTAAAGATATATTGCAAAGTATCAAAATTATCAAAAATTATTATTATAATTAAAAAATTATTAGTAAAATCACAAAACGAGTTCAAACCCCCTTGCTTCAGCCTCCTCGATTACTTCTTCCTCATCTACTGTTAGAACTTCTCCGTCCCTCATTATTGCTCTGCCACCGACTATTAGGTCTCTAACCTCGAAACCGCATGAAGAGTAAACTATGCTGTAAAGGGGGTTGTACAGGGGAGTATAGCTAACACCCTTCTTCAAAATCGTAAGATCTGCTAGGTATCCTTTCTCAATTTTTCCACCTTTTATGCCGTAAGCGGAGTAGCCGTTTTCAGTGGCCATTCTAAGGAACTCGTCGCTGCTGAGCGAATCGACTCCGCTCTTCACCTTTTGCAGCAAAGCAGCAATTCTCACTTCGCTCATAATACTGAGGCTGTTGTTGCTCGCAGCTCCATCAGTTCCGAGGCAAACGTTGACTCCAGCCTTTACGAGGTCCGCAACCCTCGCAATCCCTGAGCCTAACTTCAGGTTACTTGCAGGGCAGTGAGCAACGCTGACTTCCCTATTCTTCAAAATCTCTATCTCTTTGTCACTTAACCACACTCCGTGAGCTATCACAGTCTTGACATCAAATAGGCCGAGGCTGTCGAGGTACTCTACTGGCCTCATTCCCGTCCTTTCAACCACCATCTTTACTTCTTTCTCAGTTTCTGCCACATGAATGTGGAGTGGTAAGTTATACTCTCTAGCGAGTTTCAGACTCTCATTAAGTAGCTCCTCAGAACACGTGTAGGGGGAGTGGGGGTCTATGCTTAGCTCTATCCTGTCACACTTTCCTTTCCATTCTTCGACGAACTTTTTTGTCTCTTTAATCTCCCTCCTCCTCTTTTCCTCGTCTTCCATGTCTATCATTCCGTATCCGAGCACAGCTCTAACTCCGATCTCTTCAACCGCCTTTGCAACCGCACCCATGTGGAAGTACTGATCTGAAAAGCAGCCGCATCCTGTTTTAATCATTTCGAGTATTGCCAGTCTCGCCCCGGCGTAAACGTCCTCTTCGCTCATCCTTCTCTCGACCCTCCACACTTCTTTCAGCCAGTCCATCAGCGGCATGTCCTCCACGACGCACCTGAGCAGGGTCATGGCAGAGTGAGTGTGAGCGTTGAAGAA
>JAMOMT010000072.1 GCA_027066965.1 Archaeoglobaceae archaeon | reverse complement strand
CTCGGCCTGATGTATCCTACGAACTCAATTCCGTCGCTCACTCCGAGCTCGTCAAGAGAGAGCTCTTCAACGCTCGCACTTCCCTTGCCCTCCTCAGCCTCGTAGCTTCCAACGTTAACAACTGCTATCGCTGGAGTTTTGAGAGCGAGCTCGACTATCACCTTTCCACCGTACGTCAAAGCTCTCACCTTTACCTCGCCATCTCCTTCCTCTACCTCGTAAACCGCTGTGGCTACGGGCACTTCGAGCTTTGCGGAGAGCTGAGAGGCTACGTCAACACCAACGGACGTGTTTCCGAATAGTATAAGGTCCGGACTTTCTCTCTCCACGATCTTCTCGACTATCTTATAGTGCCAGGGGTTCGGCTCCCCTGCATTCACCTTTATCACCCTGCCGTCTATGCTGCTAACGTCAGCTTCGCTCGTCACGAGAGTTACCGGCTCTCCGAGCTTCTTCGCACACGCAACGAGCTCGTACGTTATGTTCTGCACTACTCCATCAATTACCTCGCCGAAAACGAGTACCTTCATCGCAATCACCTCACAGCACGGATATCTCCTTTAGAACCTCTATCAGCCTGTCAGCTATCTCTTCGACATCTCCCTCGAGCAACGTTATCTCTGGCTCTGGCGGCACCTCGTACCTGATTACTTCAACTCCCTCCACTTCTGGCAGCTCGAGCTCTACTTCCTCTATCTCCGCTTTCTTCATTGCCTGTCTGAGCTTAGTGAAGGGTACGAACTTCAGCGGTCTCTCAGCGGAAACCACTCCGATAACTGCTGGGGTTGGCAGCTTGTACTCTGCTAGGAGTCCTCCTCCGAGCTCCTTCTTTACGTCGACCTTTCCATCCTCAACGCTTGCCTCCACAACTCCGCCGATGTAGGGCACGTCAAGGTAGCAGGCGAGCATCCCTCCAAGGTTTCCCGCAAACGCATCTATTGCCTGTATTCCTGTGAAAATCAGGTCGTAGCCCTTATCCTTTAAAAATTCTGCAAGAGCCTTGGCCAGCTCAACCCTTCTGAAGGTTGGTCTATCTAGAATCACCTTGTAGAGCTTGTCAGCCCCCTTCGCAGCTGCCATTCCTAAGCCCTCATCAAGGTCAGCTTCGTTGTCGGGGTCAGCTATTCCGACCACCTCTACTTCAACATCTCCAAGCTTCTCCTTGAGGATCAGAGCTTCCTCAACAGCATGCTCATCCCTCTCGTTCGGCATGTAGCGGAAAGGAATGACCTCGGTCTCCTCAACCTCAAGTTCTTCAACCAGGTCTGGCACGAGCCTAAGTATCGCACAGATTTTCACGGAATCACCTCCTTTTTATTTTGAATTTTTTATTTTTTCTGATTTTTAAGTTGTAAACTAAATCATACTTATAAATCAACATAATAAATCATACATAATTCAAGACTCCAGAGCTTCGAGAACAAGCTCGGCTATGTCCTTGACCTCGAGCTCTCCCTCCAGCCCCGTAACCTTGAGGGCATCCTCAAACATCGGTACATCAAGAGTGCACGCTGTAACGAGCACATCAGCTCCGACCGCTGCTGCTTCCTTGACCCTACTCTCAGCGGGCCTCTCCTTTATGTGCTCCTTTATGAAAGAGTCGAGCCAAACTCCACCTCCACCGCCTCCACAACAGAGCGCATTTTCTCTTATCCTCTTCATCTCCACGAACTTCACGCCGGGAATCGCCCTGATTACCTCCCTCGGCTCCTCGTATATCCCATTCCTCCTGCCGACATAGCAGGAGTCGTGGTAGGTTACAGTGTAGTCGAGCTTGCCGAACATCTCTTTTAGCTTAGCAAGGTTCTGGTAGAGGAATTGCGTGTGGTGCAAAGTCTCCTTCTCGAAGCCGAACTTCGGGTACTCCCTGATCAGGGCGTTGTAAGCGTGAGCGTCGTGAGTCACTATCTTATTGAACTCGTATTTCTCGAACACCCTTATGTTCTTCTCAGCCAAGTCCTCGAAGAGCCCGAACTCTCCGCTCAGCCTCGCTAAATCGCCAATGCACCTCTCCTCGTTGCCAAGGATTGCGAAGTCAACTCCAAGCAAATGCATGACCTTCGCAAATGCCTTAGTTATCTCCTTGCACCTCCTGTGGTAAGCTCCAAAACACTCAGTTATGAAGAGAACGTCTGCACTCTTCTTCTTTGCCATAACCGGCACTTCAAAGTCGACCTCCTTTGTCCACTTGTCTCTCTTTCTTGGAGATTCCCTGAAGGAGTTCCCGTACCTCGCTATGTTCATTAGGGCTGCAGCAAGCTCCTCTGGTGGATTCCCTTCAAGCAGCGAAAGTTCTCTTAGAGCCGGGATTATCGCGTCTGTGATCGGTATCTGGCTCGGACAGCGGAGGCTGCACGTAAAGCAGGAAGTGCATAGCCACTGAGCTCCGCTATCCAGAACTTCCTTGACCATTCCAGCTCTAACCGCCAGGATCATCCTCCTCGGCGTGAAGAGAGTTCCCATGCCATAAGGGCACGAGCCACCGCAAGTCCCGCACTGAATGCACTGGATGAACTTCTCCGATCCTGGGATTTCGCCAATCCTTTCGTAGTAAGTTTCGAGCATCTCCTCAACTTCCAAACCTCTCACCTCCTCAGAATCCCTTATACGGGTTAGGCCCTACCTGTTTGATCTCCTCAACAAAACCGTCAATAATTTCAGGAACCTTATCGAAGTCGGAAATCGCCAACTCCACCAGCTTCACTCTCTCAGGCTCGAGCATTAGCCTCTGCAGGGTTTCCTGGACGTTCTCCATCCTCCTGTTTGCTAACTCACTACCTCTTATGAAGTGGCACTGGTA
>JAMOMT010000071.1 GCA_027066965.1 Archaeoglobaceae archaeon | reverse complement strand
ATCAGCTTCTCCTTAACTACGAGTTTTCGAACCTCATCTCCACTCAAAACGCACCCGGGTGTGTGCTGGAATATATGCTGAGGCATGTGTCGAGGTTTTCACTAAATGTAAAAATGTTCCGCCAGCTATAGCAGCTATTACGATCGGGAGCTCATAAAGTCAGTGTAGTAAATGTCGTAGTAGTCGTAAAGCTTCATGATCCTCGCCAGTCTCACAGCTATTATATGAGCACACGGACTTCTGGCTTTGAGGTTGAACTGAAAGTCCATGCATGTACAGAAGTTTCCCTCCACAACATACTCGTTCGTACCAACCACAACGAAGAAGTCCTTGTACTTCTTGACTCTACGCTCTTTTAGGTAGAAAAAAGCCTTTTCCCCCCTCTTACCGTAGTTGAGAAGCAGAGCTCTGTACAGCTCGTAAGAGAGACCTTTTCTTGCAGCTTTCAGCACCTCGTCTGGTAATGAGAAATCGCTCATTAGAACGCTTTTCAGAGTTACTCTTCCACAGAAGAATCTATCTCCATCAAAAGCATTACTGTGTTTATCGCATCTATTCCGTCTATCCAGTTTATCAGCAGGCTGTCCTCCGGTACTGGAAGCTCATCTGGCAGCTTTTCTCCTTTGAAGACTTTTGCCCCCATCCTCGCAACGATGTCAAAAGCGCCTTCTACATCTCCACTTTTTTCCTTCTTGAGTGCTTCTTTCAGCAGGCTTTCGAACTTCTTCTTGCTGACCTTTCCCTCTATGCAGTACTTTGCAGACCTAGCGACAACTTTTAGCCCTTCTCTAACGAAGTCAAAGAAGTCGTTCTTCTCAGCATCCTCAAAGTTCACATCGCTCGTGAGTATATTCTCCATGTTCTCGAGTTCTTCCAGAGCCTGCTTCTTCGTGAGTTCCCTTTCCTTAACCGCCCTTATCACGTTCAGGCAAGCAACAACGAAGTCGTCCATCATTTTGTCGAAAACTTCGAGAGTTTCTGGCCTATCGAAGTCTATAGGCACCTCCCTGATCCTCTCAATCCAGTTGTTAAACCTCTCAGGAGTGTAATAACTCATCAAGCCAAGCAAAGATTATGAAAGAATATAACGTTTTCCCAGTTTCAGCACCTCAAGCTTCAGTGTTCCTTCCTCTCGATCAGGCCAGCAACGCCCATCAACCTCACAATTGCCAGCACGAACCTGTACTTGAAGTCCCCCATCATTACCGACCACCTTTATACAATACTGCGAAAGACATTATTAACCTTGCTATAATTGTGGTGATGATGAATTAGCCGAATTATACGGATCATCGAAGAAACAACTAAATCAATAAGTCAGGAGTTCTTCACAAGTTCCTTCCAGTACTTCAGGTTCCTCACGCACCCTGGATCTGGTTTCAAGTAATCGCCGTAGTAGTTGTAGGCTCTCGCTCTGCACCCCCCACAGTAGTAGCGGTATTCGCAGTTCCCACAGCTCTCTATCAGGTCCTTGTTTCTCAGTTCCTCGAAGACCTTGTTGTTCCTCCAGAACTCCTCAAGGTCTCTGGCACTCATATCCCTTATGTTCCCCAGCTTTAGCGGGAAGAACACGCAGGGCTGTATATCTCCATTCGCCCTCATGGACATGTAGAACCTTCCAGCCCCGCATCCACCTATGAATTCAGCTAGCTCCCTTAACCTCTCCCCAGCAAGTATATTGTAGAAGTGAGTTGGAATAAAGCACCTCTTTTCTTTTATTTCCTTCTCGCACTGCAAAGCTACTCTCGCGAACTGAGGGGCAGTTGAGAGTAGGCTGACTTTTGACCCTTCTATGTTCTTTATGTAAAGCTTCGTGAGCAGAGCTTCCCTCTGCTGAGGTGTAAGATCTTTCTCAACTATCTCCCTTCCCCTACCTGTGGGTATGAAGTTGTAGTGCATGAACCAGTCAGCTCCAAGCTTCTCACAGAGTTCTATAACAGCATCCACATCCTGGTAGTTGTACTGGGTAACAGTCATGGAGACATTAACGAAGAACCCCTGCTTGACGCAGTTCTTTATTCCCTCTACCGCTCTATCGTAGCAGCCTTTTATTCCCCTGAAGTTCTCGTGAGTTTCCTTCGTGCCGTCTATGCTTATCTGAACGTACCCGACTCCAGCCTCCTTCATTTTCTTCGCAACTTCCTCGTTTATCAGAGTTCCGTTGGTCGCAACGGCAACGTATATGCCCTTCTCGTAGGCGTAGCTCATCAGGTCATAGATGTCCTTTCTAACGAGTGGCTCCCCACCTGAGAAGGAAATTATTGTAACTCCAAGTCTGTTGAACTTGTCTATGGTGTCCATCGCCTCCTCAGTCGTCAGCTCGTCCGGCAAGGGCTTTCCAGCCGTGGCATAGCAGTGCTTGCACCTCAGGTTGCAGGCGTAAGTTACATCCCAGACGACCTGAAAGGGTGCTCCTGGAACGAAAGGCTTTCTCACTCCAAAGTAAGCAAGCCCTTTTATCACGCTCGCCAGCCCCTTCCTCCAGTAAGCATCTCTAAACTTCTCCTTCATCTCCTCCTCCGTCACGTTGAATGCTTTAGCTCCACTCTCCAGCACAGGCTCAAGGGCTTTCTCAGCCAGCCTGCATTTCCAACAAACTTCATCTGGAGTTTTGACTCCCACAAACAGCTCTAAAGCCGATTCAAGTCTGCTCTTGCCACACTTCCCGCAGTAGGCTGTAAGACCTTGTAACGTCTTTCTCGTGGCAGCATTGTTGACAAGGTGCACGAACAGTGATATTTTGTCAAGCATAACAACCACCCCTACCAGAAACAGGTTACTATCTCCTACGGCTCAGATAAGCTTTTTGCAACCGATAAGAGGTTTTCAATTAAATTGTTCAACGGATGATGCTTTTCTGAGAATTTTAACGAGAGTTT
>JAMOMT010000070.1 GCA_027066965.1 Archaeoglobaceae archaeon | reverse complement strand
ATGAATGTATCGGAGCTTGCAAGGCGTATCGTCTGCACATTCTGGCGGAAGAAGCAAGCGAGGGTAGCTGTAGCTGCGAAAACTTTCTGGAAAGTAGCAGGAAAGGACAATCAAATCGAATCTGATTTATGCAGAATTGTGCAAATCCTTTCAATGACTTCAAATTCGACTTCTGGTTCTGTATCTGTAAAAAACAGGGAAGAGCTCCTGTCCGACTACTCCGGTGTGGAGAGGGAGCTGAGAGAAAGTGCCATTCTTATAGCCGAGCATGCAGTTAGTATGGCAAATCCAGAGAAGCTCGTTCTCGATTACTTAACTCTTGAAAACGGATCGCTTAAAACGAAGGACGGCAGAACATTCGACTTCGATAAGGCTTACGTCGTTGCACTGGGTAAGGCAGCCTATCCTATGGCGAAGGCTGTGAGCGAGCTACTGGAAGACAGGATAGAGGATGGGGTCGTCGTTACGAAGTACGGCTATTCTCAGTCCAGTAGAGTAGGAGTGATGGAAGTAATAGAGGCTGGGCACCCAGTTCCGGACGAGAACTCTCTTAAAGGGGCTGAAAGGGGACTAGAAGTGGCAGAAAAGGTTGGAAAGAACGACCTTCTGCTGCTGCTTGTTTCTGGTGGAGGATCAGCTCTTTTCGCTATGCCAGAGAAGGGAATAAGTCTTGAGGACAAAATAAAAACGTACGAGCTTTTGCTGAAGAGCGGAGCGAGAATTCAGGAGATAAACACGGTAAGAAAGCATATATCTGCCGTTAAGGGTGGAAAATTCGTTAAGAGGGTGAGAGGAAAGGTTCTCGCTTTGATAATCTCGGATGTCGTTGGTGATAATCTGGAGGCGATAGCTTCTGGCATAAGCGTGAAAGATCCTACGACTTTTGAAGATGCAGTCAGGATACTGAAGAACTACGGGATATGGGACAGAGTTCCAGAGTCTGTAAGGAGGCATCTCGAAAGAGGATTGAGAGGTGAAGTGGAAGAGACACTTAAAGAGAGCTTGGATAACGTCGTGAACGTTCTGATATGCAGTTCTTCGAAAGTTTGTGGCTTTGCAGCAGAGAAGGCTGAGGAACTAGGTTTTAAGCCTTTTGTTATGAGTTCGGTGCTCGAAGGGGAGGCGAAGGACGCTGGCGTAGTTATAGCTTCTATAGCACTTGAGTTCGGGAAGCGCATGGAGAAGGTGGCCCTCGTGTTTGGAGGGGAGACTACAGTCACGTTTTGCGGCGAAAGCGGAAAAGGCGGAAAGGGAGGACCAAATCAGGAGCTTGCACTTGGGTTTGCTAGGAAAGTTTCTGGAAGCTGCGGTGTTTGTGCAATAGCGATCGATACCGACGGGACTGACGGACCTACGGACGCTGCTGGAGGTTTGACGTCTGCAGACACCTGGGAGAGAATCGAGAGAGCTGGAATGGATCCTCTAAAAGAACTCAGAAACCACAACGCTTATGAAGCTCTGAAAGCTGGAAATGCTCTCGTCATCACAGGTCCAACGGACACGAACGTGAACTCTCTCGTTGTTGTTCTAATCTCTCCTTCTCGGTGTCTTAGTACGGTCTAAACTGCGAGAAATGGAGAAAGCAATGAAAATCATATGATGATGAATTTACGAACGGTTATATAATTTTTTGTCTATAATTTTGAGGGCAGAGGTGGTCGAATGGGCTCGCAGGCGGGCTTGCAGACGGAGATTCGAGAGGAGAGTCAGGAGTCAGAAAAGGATATAATATATGTCGTACCTCATACGCACTATGATGCCGTTTGGGTATTTACCAAGGAGGACTATTTTTATATCAATATTGATTTTATCTTAAAGAAAGTCGTGGAGATAATGGAGAGGAAACCGGAATACAAGTTTCTAATCGAGCAGACTTTTCTGCTTGAGGAAATAGAAAATCGCTACCCCGAGCTGTTCGAAAAGATTGGGGAGTACATCAGAGAAGGAAGGATAGAAGTTGCAGACGGGGAGTACCTGATGCCAGATACAATGCTTCCTCAGGAGGAAACTCTCGTAAGGGAGATTCTCGTCGGAAAGAGGTACTTGAGGGAGAAGTTCGGCTTCGAAGCCGTGGTAATGTGGCAGGCAGATGGGTTCGGCCTCAACGCCCAGCTTCCCCAAATATACAGGAAGAGCGGTTACAAGTATGTTGCTTTTCGCAGGGGCTATTCTGAGAGAGAGCCGTCAGAGTTCCTTTGGGAGGGACTGGATGGGACGAGGATAATAGCCCACAGCTTTCCTCTTGGATACAGGGCTGGACTTTACATAAGCAGGTTCGAGGAAAGTTATAGGGTTTTGAAGGAGTGCGCTTTTGGAAGGCACATTCTGATGCCTTCCGGTAGTGGCTCCACCCCTCCTCAGGAAGAGGTCGTCGAGGCTGTTGAAGCCTGGAATAGGACGCACGAGGACTCTGAGATGAGGATAGCAACTCCGGTTGAGTTCTTCAGGGAGGTTGAGAAGTACGCAGACAAACTTCCAGTCAGGAGGGGGGAGATGTACTGTGGAAAGTACTCCCCTGTATTCCCCGACACGGCTTCGAGTAGAATATGGATAAAGATGAACCAGAGAGAGCTCGAAAGTTCTCTGCTAACGCTTGAAAGGTTCGACGCAATATGCTACCTCGTCTGCAAGTGCATGCACGAGGAGGAACTTGAAAACTGCTGGAGGAAAATCCTGTTCAACGCCTTCCACGACGTCATACCGGGAACTGGAGCGGATGACGGCTACACCGAGGTTAGGTATAATGTGGACTTCCTAAGAGTCAAGATACCCCACCTGCTGAAAGAAACTCTTTCTGAGATACTGAAGTGTTACGAGGGTAAAGGTGAGTGCAGCGGCGACCTCGTTGTGTTCAACCCCCTCTCTTGGGAGGTAGAGAACTGGGTCGAAGTCGACCTCTCCTTCGACAGGGGAGCAATCAGGGACATAAGGGGTGTGAAGAGCGGCAAGGACGAGAGAAAGGTGGAGGTAATCAAGGAGAGCAGATACTACGACGGAACACTCAGGTACGCGAGGATAGGGTTCGTCGCGAAAGTCCCACCTCTTGGCTTCAGAGTTTACAGACTAATAGACTTCGAGCCAGCGGAGGTTGCTAAACCTCTGAGGGAGAAGGCGAATGTCGTTTCAAATAGTTTCTTCAATGTCCACTATTCCCCCGAAAACGGTCTGATAATGGTGTTCAGAGATGGGGAAGAGATATTCGTCGAGGGAAACGAGATAGTCGTGGAGAGCGAGGCTGGAAACCTCTACCACCACATAGAGGACATCGACACTCCAGTCCACACCGAGGGAGGGGAAGGAATAAGGTTTGGAAGGTTCGACGTCGAGAACATAAGCGTTGAGAGAACCCCTCTTAGATTCATAATCAACGTGACCACCAGATATTACTCGCTCATATGGCCGTACAGGCTTACGGACAAATGGAAGCCCGTGTTCTGGAGGCATAACTACATAACTATAGACAAGAAGATCGTAATCTACAGAGACCTGCCGAGGATAGACTTCGTTACGACGATAAACAACAGGCATCCGAGGACGAGGATAAGGACGCGCTTTAGGACGAGTATATTTAGCGAGGACTACGTTTGCGAGACCCAGTTTGGGGCGATAAGTAGGAGGACGAATACTTACTACTTCAACCCCGAGGGCTGGGTCGAGAAACCCTCTGGAGTTTATCCTTCTCTCAGGTGGATAGACTACAGCGACGGCAAGAAGGGGCTGACAATAATCAACAGGGGAAATCCGGAGAACGAAGTGAGAGACAACTGTGTTTACTTAACTCTGCTGAGGAGCGTTGACCTGCTCTCTCATGGAAAGGAGGGGCCGGTTATACCTGTCCCCGATGCGATGGAGCTAAAGAGGTATGAGTTCCACTACTCAGTTTATCCTCACGACGGAGACTGGAGAGACGCAAAATCTTACAAAGTTGGATACGAGTTTAACTACCCCCTCGTTTCGATGCAAGTGAGCAGGGATGCGAGCTACCCTGAGGCCGTGAGTTTCGTCTCGGTTAGGCCTGAGAGTGTGATCCTTACGGCTTTAAAAGTTGGAGTTAATGCAAAAGAGAACGAGGTCGTTCTTAGAGTTTACGAGGCTGAGGGTGAGAGCAAGGAGGTCGAAATCGAGTTCTTCAGGGATGTGGAGGATGTTAAGGAGTTAAACCTGATAGAGGACGAGCTCGAACAAGCAAGGCATATTGAGGTCGAGGGGAGAAAGCTGAGGTTCGAGATAGGAAAGTTCGAGATAGTTACACTGAAAGTTAAGCTTTCTGAGTGATTATTTTTTATTTTGTTGTTGTGTATTTTTACTATATTCGTTTACTAAAGACTCACCGAAGCGAACTCGGCAAAAATTTATACTCTTTCAGCATTAGTTACGGCGGGTGAAAGCTGGAGTAGTAGTTTACGGCGAGGATAAGCCGGGAATAATCTGTGAGGTTTCTGGAGTTCTTGCCAAGCACGGGATGAACATAATCGACATAGAGCAGAGAGTTTTTCATGGTTTTTTCGTCATGTTCATAGTTGCCGAGTTCCAAAATATCGACCTGAACGAGGTCGAAAGGGAGCTTGAGTGTGCTGGAAGGAGTAAGGGAGTTAAAGTGGAGCTGATACTACTTGAGTCAAAGGAGGGCGGGGAAGAAGGAAAGGGTGAAGAGGACGGAAAAAACCTCTACGTTCTGACTGTTATCGGTGAGGACAGGGTTGGAATTGTCCACGCCATAACCTCCATTCTATACCAGCTTGGCATAAACGTCGAGAGAACAACTCTTACAGCGAGGGACCGGCTGATAACGATAGAATTTTTGGTTGACTTGAGAAAGAGCGATGAGGACTTGCTCAGAAAGAGACTGAAGGAAGAGGTGGAGAACGAGGGGCTCGATGTAGTCATACAGCCCTACGAGCTCTTCAAGAGGAACAAAAGGCTGATAGTCTTCGACATGGACTCGACTCTCGTTGACGCTGAGGTTATAGATGAGCTCGCCAAGGCTGCTGGGGTTGAGGAGGAGGTAAAGAAGCTCACCGAGAAAGCAATGAAGGGAGAGATAGACTTCAAAGACGCTTTGAAGGAGAGGGTTAGACTTCTAAAGGGTCTGCCAGTTGAAGTCCTCGAGAGAATATACGGGCAAATAAAGCTGACAGAGGGGGCTAAAGAGCTGATAAAGAGTCTGAAGGAATCCGGCTACAAGGTGGCTCTTGTGAGTGGGGGCTTTACCTACTTCACCGATAGGCTGAAGGAAGAGCTTGGCTTGGATTACGCATTTGGCAACGAGCTCGAAATAGAGGATGGAAAACTCACTGGCAGAATAAAGGGTAGGATTATAGATGCGGAGGAGAAGGCGAGGATAATAGAGGAGCTCGCGAGGAAAGAGGGAATAAGCAAGGAGAACGTCGTGGCTGTTGGGGATGGAGCGAACGACAGGATAATGATCGAGAATGCTGGACTGGGGATAGCGTTCAACGCCAAGAAAGTCCTGAAGGAAGTCGCCGACGGAACGCTCTCAAAGGATCACCTGATCGGGCTTGCAGGGGTTTTGGGTCTGAACTTGGAGAGGAGGAAGAGGGATTGATTTGAAGGGGTTAGGAGATTGATTTTTTGATTGGGGGCTGTATTGGTATTGATGGTATTGTTTGTGGAGATTCATTAAATACACTAATTTAGATTTCAGCGCGAAAATTGTTCAATGGTCAGAGAGATCTTCAACGCTGAAGACGGGTTATGAGTATACAATCAAAAGCCTGGTGTGGCTTGTTGAGAGAGGGTGGAACTTCAAACTCTCGTGCCATAGTTCACTTTAGAAATTTTATGGGACTTTGAGCTGTACGGTGGTGACATTGAGAAATATCTGGAACAACATTATGAATGAATTTGGAATCGAAGTTGTTCTGTTCGTGAAAGAGGACGTTGAACTTGCTTCAAAATCTGCAGAAGTAAGAGCAAGATAACGGTCTTGAGCAGTAAAGGGTATTTACTAACATACAACGTCAATGACTTCAGCTGGACTTGTTGCCTATAAATTCGTAAAAGGCGAAATATAAGGAAACAGAATAAAAAACTACAGCTCCCCCCTCAAATCCAAAACTCTCCTCGCCTTCCCCTTGAACCTCTCCAGAGTTCCCTTCTCCACGAGCTCCACGTTCGTTCTCAGGTTCAGCTCCTTCTTCAGCTCGCTCTGTATTTTCCTCCTGAGAGCCTCCAGATCGGAGAGCTCGCCCGTAAACACTTCGTCAACGACCTCCACCTTAACCGTCATCTCGTCAAGCGTTCCCTTCCTAGTTATTATGACTTGGAAGTGGTCTCCAGCCTCGGGAATCCTCATCAGCACGTGCTCTATCTGGCTCGGGAAGACGTTTATTCCCCTAACGACTATCATATCGTCCGTCCTGCCGAACACCCTGTGAATTCTCGGGTGAGTCCTCCCGCAAGCACACTTATCAGTCATGAGCATAGTCAAGTCTCCAGTCCTGTACCTCAGCAGGGGCAAAGCCTCCTTGGTTAGAGGTGTGAGAACCAACTCTCCCTTCTCACCCTCCCCCACGACTTCCCCCGTCTCGGGGTCTATCAGCTCGACGAAGTAGTGATCCACCCATATGTGCAATCCATCTTGCTCCTGGCACTCGAAGGCAACTCCCGGGCCGTTCATTTCGCTCAAGCCGTAGGAGTCGAAAGCTTTCAGGCCGAAAGCGTTCTCAAGCCTCTTCCTTGTGTTCTCGCTCCAGGGCTCGGCTCCAAAGCAGCCTATCCTCAGTCCAATCTCGCTTGGTTCAATCCCCATGTCCTCGGCTACCTCCTTTATGTGCATCGCGTAGCTGGGCGTGCAGTGTATTGCTGTAGTTCCAAAGTCGAGCATGTACCTGATCTGCTTCTCAGTGTTACCAGTTCCAGCGGGAACGACCATAGCCCCAATTCTCTCAGCTCCGTAGTGCAAGCCCAACCCACCAGTGAAGAAAGTGTAGCTTACCATGTTCTGGAAAACGTCTTTCTCCCTCAACCCCACCATGTAAAGGCATCTCGCGACCATGTCTATCCAGTTCTCAAGGTCTTTTGCAGTGTAGCCAACAACCTTCGGTTTGCCAGATGTGCCGCTCGATGTGTGGATTCTTACGACCTTCTCCTTTGGGACTGCAAACAGCCCGAACGGGTAGTTCTCCCTCAAATCCTCCTTAGTCGTGAACGGGATTTTAGCGACATCCTCTCTCGTTTTAACGTCGTCTGGGTGAATTCCAGCCTCCTTTAACTTTCTGCGGTAAAAGGGAACGTTCTCGTAAGCGTGCCTGATGACCCACCTGACTCTCTTCATCTGCAGCTCTTCAAGCTCTTTTTCGGGCATTACCTCTTCTCTACTCCAGTAAATGTCAGAGTGTGGCATACCTCCAAGCTCTTCCTTTGGCTTAAATACTTTGGCGGTTTTTACTTTGGCGTTTTGCGAATGTTCTCAGAAAGCTTAAGGCGAATAACAAAAACTGAAAAGGATTTATACATGTGCGTCGGAGAGCCTCTGATGCCCTCAAAAGCGTCGCTCGCCATCGCAATCCTTGCCACGGTACTTCTCCTCTCGGTAATGCCGTCCACTCTCGCTGTAATGACGGCCGAGCAGCACCCTGCCGGCTACGGCAGAGTATGCTTCCCCTGTCACGATCTCCTTTTAACACCCTCGGAGTACAACAAAAAGCTTGGAAACTGTGCGTGCCATAACATTCCATCGATCTGGAACGGTAACCACATAAACATGGCGAACCTCGACAAGCTGCACGGAGATGGGCCGTGCATAAAGTGCCACCTTGGCCCTAACTACTCCAACGTCACGCCCATAACTGTTCACATACCTCATGTCGATGTTTCCTGCTACGAGTGTCACGGAAAGAACATGATAAAGCTCCCACCAACGACAGACTGTCACTACTGCCACAAGGGTGGAATTCACGAGATTCACGGCAGAATACTCATGAAGATATGTGCTGCATGTCACGGTCAGATAATATATAAGTACCTTGGAAGCGCTTCGAAGGTCGTTAACGTAAACGTGACCGAAAAGACGAAGCCCGAGCAGAAGCCGTTCTCTCTTCTCGATGTTCTGAAGTCTCTGCTCTCTCACCTAATTCTGAGGATACCCTAGATCTGCTTAGAGTCTGTAACCTTTCATCCTATCTCTGATAACCCTGAGCAGTTCTTTCCTGTTCTTGCACTCTCTTACTTTCTCCGCCAGCCTTTTATCCCTGAGTACTTCCTCTATCCACCTCGAAAAGTCTTCCCTAGTAATGTATCCCTCGAACTCCTCGTCTCCCACTTCCTCCACAAGCCGGCAGAACTCCTCGAGGTCTATTGCTATTCCCGCTGAAAAGCGGAATCCCTTGCTTAGGGGCAGAGTTCTCATCGCCATGGCGGAGAGCTTGGATCTCATCCACCTTGCACACCTCTGCTGGTAGCATGAAACAATCTCGAGAAACTTCTCGAAATTCAGAGTGGCTGAAAAAACGAACTCTGTACTCATGAACCTCTCCCAGATGTCTCTCCTGTAGTACCTAGAGTATTTCTCGGTTTTTGCCAGAATTTCGAGTACTCTCGTCATCTTAAGGCCGAACTCAGAACTCTCTACGTTTACCTCTAGCTCTCCGAGCGGGGAAATTGGGATTACGTTTACGACCTCCTCTCTACCACCTTCGATAATTATGCCTTTTTTCGGATCGTAAGTGGGTAAAAACTCCGCACAACTCCTCACTCCGTATTTCTCGAGCTTTTCGAGCTCTCTCTTGCTTTTCTCGATCAGGGCGGGCTGGGGACTGTGGTAGTACGGAGCTACGGCAACCCGATTCCTCCTCAAAACGGGAAGCAGCGATAGCAGAATTTTTCTCTCCACGAGGCAACCTGGAACGGCAACGAAGTCCACTTCCTCCGCAACCACTTTAACTCTCGAAACGAAAGCGTCGAGCTCCTCTCTTTCTGGCTTCAGAAAAAACGTCTCGAGGTTTCTTCCCCTGCAACCTTCAAACCTGGGATTAACTCTCTCGCCGCACCACAGGTCAGCAACCTCCATTGAACTACTTTGACGTGCGTACTATTTAATGTTGGTGTTGCTGACGTTTTTAACTACCTTTCATCTTATCGATTGCACACTGGTCGAACCGTCTAAGTTTCTGTTGAAAATTCTTAAACCGAATGAGGACAAATTATGTTCGCACTCTGGAGGACCACTTCTTTTCCCAGTACTCTTTAATCACCTCTAGTGCGACGAGCTTTTCCCCACTCAGGAACCTTATGCATGCTCCTCCCGCAATCGAGACGTGGCTCATCTTCCTTGCTATTCCCAGCATCCTCGCAGCAGTAGTTACGTGCCCCCCTCCGACCACGGAATAACCAGCTCTCGAAACTGCCTTGAGAGTCTCGAAAGTTCCGAGGGCAAATCTCTCGTCCTCGAAGACTCCCGCTGGACCGTTTATCACGGCAACGTCGTACTGGGGAACGACCTCTTTTATCAGAGATATTGTTTTCAGACCGATGTCAAGTATCTTTTTGTTGTTGACCTCGCTGAGCTCTACGTCCTTTCTCTTGCCCTCCTCTTCCACGGCTACGTCAACGGGCAGGATTATCTTGTCCCGGAACTTATCGTAGAGTTCTTTCATTTCTCTATCATCGAGCCCCTCTTTGCTGTCCTCAACAACGACTCTGTTCACTTCCCCTATATCTACTCCAGAGAGCATAAGGAAGTAATTTCCAACGACACCAGTCAGAATGACTTTTTCCGCTATCCCTCTTTCGAGTACGTTCTTCATAACTCTGACGGAGTCCTCTATTTTTGCTCCTCCGAGTATGAATACCTTCCTTCCCTTACCCTTTAGAACCCTGCTTAGGGCTGAAACTTCTCTCTCCACAAGCCTGCCAACGACAGAAGGGAGCACGGGAGGAAAGCCAACGAGAGAAGCGTGAGAGCGATGACACGCAGAAAAAGCGTCGTTCACGAAGATGTCGAAGTTTGGATACAGTCTCTGGACGAGAAAAGAGGTCGAGTGTTCTTCAGCCGAACGTTTCAGCCTCTCTTCTGCGTAAAACCTCACGTTTTCAAGCATCAGTATTTCTCCGCTTTTCATTCTACTTATCCTGTCAATCACCCTTTTCGAAAAGCACTCGTCTATGTATTCTACTTCTCTACCTAAGAACTTGGAGAGCTCTTCGGCGTGTGTTTCTAAGGTGGTGAAGTCCTTTTTACCCGGCCTGCTCTGGTGTGCTAGTATAACGACTTTCGAGTTTTCGAGCTCTTCGAGAGTTGGTATGTGGCTCTCTATTCTCAAGGTGTCTAGAATCGTGGAGTTAATCATGGGGGAATTTACGTCCAGCCTGACGAGCACAGCTTTGCCGCTGTATTCAACATCGTCGAGAGTCGGCAAACCCTCTATCATCGTACGTTTTTGAGTAGCCAATTATTAAACGTTTGCCTTTTCTACTTGGGCCATTCCCGCACTCTGCTCTTGCCTCCTCATACCTTCACCTGTTGCTTCGCTTTCTTTGCACTTCTGAAACTGTCGAAAAGAGTAACAACTTTTTTCGGCTTTTTTGACCACTACAATAGAAAAATAATGAAAAAATTTTTAAAACGTGATAATCTGATAGTGGTTCGAGTGTATATTGTATTAAATTTCTGAGGAGGTAGTAAAACATGTCATCGAAAACTCTCGCCGGTCTGGGTGTTGTGTTACTTGTAATTGCAGTGGCTCTGGGAGTTTATGGGTACATGACGATGCAGAAAGCTAATCAGGCTACGAAGGACATTGACATCGCTAACCAGTACATAGAAAAAGAGCTTGACGCCTTCGCCGACAACGGACCAGCGAATCAAACGGCGTTTAACTACTTTTTGAAGGCAAAACAGTACCTCGACGATGCAATAAAGATAGACCCCAACCTTGGAGTTGCGTATTACGATCTTGCAGTCGCTTACGGTAACGACGGCTTCTTCCACCACTACTACAAGTTCCCCAACCAGACCAAGTTCACTCAGGCAATTCCCTGGTATCTAGAGCACGACAACAAGGAGATGGCCAACTGGATGTACTGGGCTCAGTGGGCGTTTGAGAACGCAACGTATTATGCAAAGAAGGCTGCAGAGTTTCCTGAGCTGAAAGGTTTAGCTTATCAGCAGCTTGGTGCTATCTACTACGACTACGCTGACAACTACACGATGAGAAAGAACCTCGTGCTTAAGTACGACTTCATGGCACTCAATTACTCAGATCAGATAATCAAGCACTCTGGCAAGTATGGCATAGCTGCTCTCTATACGAACATAGCGAGGACTTACCTCGCAATGGCCGAGCCCAAGCTTGCTGCAAACTGGTACTGGAAGGCTTTCCACACGTATCCGATAGACACCGCTTACGAACATCTGACTTGGACGCTCATAGATCTCGGAAACTGGAGCGGTGCGTACTGGGTTTCTCTGCAGTTCCTCAAGCATAAGGAGTGGGAAAGCGACCTTGGCTTAATGCCTGCTGCAATCTCTACGTTCTATCTTGGTTACCCGTACTACGAGAAGGGCGACTACGCAAAGATGATGAGCTGGTGGAACAAATCGCTTGAATACTGCAACGAGATAATCACGAAGTTTGGGCCGAGCTCTGACTACTACGGTGAGGCCGCGAGGCTTAAGGCTCTGATATACTTCTACCTCGGAGACTACTACATTAAGCACAACAACACCCAGCTTGGAGACACCTACATTAAGAAGAGTCTGAAGATGCTGCAGGAAGACGTAAAGGCGATGACTGACCACATAACCAACCCGGATGTGCCGGCTGAGGTGCCAGGCTCTTACTACGAGAGAGCTCTTGCTTACTACTACATAGGGCTAATAAACTCTGAGCTTGGAGGGAACAAGAGTGCAACTATGAACAGCTTCGAGAAGGCAAAGGCTGACTTGGTTTACCTTATGGACAACCCGTGGATGTCCAACAGAGAGGTAGCACACAGGAACTACTACGTGCTCTCTTACATAGGCCTTTCAGGTCTTTACATAAAGATGTACAAAATGACTGGCAACGAGACTTACCTTAAGATGGCCAAGAGCACGCTCGAGAAGTTCCAGAATGTGCTTGACTCTAACAAGGACCTCGTTGGCTGGAGGCACATGTTCCAGGACAAATATGGCAAGAACTTCGGGGAGGGCATATACGAGCAGATGCTCAAAGTTGGTGGAATACCTGTTTACTTTGGAGTGCTCGAGCACTAAATTTTCTATTTTTATATTCTTTGTGATTTTTTCCATTTGGCTACTTGGTTAGACCCAAGCAGGAGCAGCGTTAAAATTTTATATTATCAGTTTGAAAATTAGCTAACCGATGGATGGAGCTGAGCGGCGAGGAATTTAAAGAGTTCCTGAAGAAGTTCATGGAAAAGGTCGACAGCGGAAGGGTTGTTTGCCCGTTTTGACGAGAGGGAAGTTTACGTGGACTTCGTCGAGCCTGTAGAGGTTGAGGTCAAGTACGGGGAAGCAGCGAAAAAGAGACTCTCGAGCTTAGAATAAAACTCAGGGGTAAAGTTTTGCCGGATGTGCCGGCGTTTCAGTAAATTTTAAATTTTTAGTTTTCTAATTATCCTTTCCGAATCAAGCAAGTCAATCGAGTAAAAACTTCCTAACGACCTCCACCCACCCCTCTGTCGCGATGCCCTTTGCCTTGTAGAGTTTTGGAATTTCCACGTCTATCCAGCCGTCTGGATTTTTTACTATCGCCGGTTGTTCCACTGCTTTCAGCATAGGAATGTCTGTGTAGTGGTTTCCTATGCCCAGAGTCCACACGTCGTATCCGGCTTTTCTGTAAAGGCGCTTGAGAACTTCGACAGCTTTTCCTTTGTCGGCTTCTTTACCGTAAACGTGTGCGAACCTTCCACCAACCTCAACGTTGAACTTCCTGCGTATCGCGTCGAGTTCTTCGTCGCCCCACTCTACGAGAGTTTCGCTGAACTCTCTCTCCTTGGCAAGCTTTGCTTTTTCTCTGCTTAGACCAGTAACTCTTGAGACCTCGTCCTCGCTTATTGCGGCATAAAATCTCAGCCTTTCAGCTCCTCTCTCTTTCAGCTCTCTGAGGTATTTTACTATGATCTCGTAGCTGTCTCCCAGAACCAACAGCACTTCTCTGTTCTTTTCGTCTTCTCTGACCTTCTTTACGAGATCGGTAATGTCTTTTAGTTTGTTAACGACCTCTATCAGTTCGCAGCTCTCCGGGATGACTACTGCAGAACCGTCCTCCACTATATACGGGTCGTTAACTTCCATCTCACTTCTCAACTCTCTCTGCTCTTCTCTTGTCTTTGCCGAGCAGAACACAACCGGAACTTTCCTCTTCTTCAACTCCTTCAGCTCTTTTTCGGCCTTCTTCCACTCGTAATTCTCGTCCAG
>JAMOMT010000069.1 GCA_027066965.1 Archaeoglobaceae archaeon | reverse complement strand
GACATCCTTTGGCGTTATGTCGACCATTTTTACTCTCCCAGACTCGTCGATGTGCGTAAACTCTTTTGAATTTCCTACACTTTTCGGTTTTTCTGCCATTAAACTTCCTCCACATTAGCTCTGTACACTATTGCCAGCTGGCTAATGGGGCAAAAAGATCAAAAAAGATTTAGGAGTACTTCTCAAGCAAATCCTTCAAGTATATCTTGTGCTTCCCAAGCTTTCCGCCGTAGTTTCCAGCGGAGATCTTCAACACCCCGTCGACTCTGCTCGCAACCTTCATGCAGACGTACATCGCTTTCTCCACTGCCTCTAAGTTAATTCCGTTTATCACGATCTCTGGGATTGACCTCACACCGTCAGGCACTTTAGAGTCGGGAATTTTACCCTTTAGCGAAGGGCAATACCAGTGGTTCGTAGTTGGGCCAATCTCAGGGTACTTCGTTTCAACTTTAGAGCCAGCAGAACATATGTCAAAGGAAGTTATAACTCCCTCCAAACGCTTAAGAGCTTCCACTGCAAGTTCTCCAGCCTCCAAAGCAGAATCCTCGCTCTCGCAGAAGAACCAGACGTTTCCCCCAGCAACTCCCTCGGCGTAGCCTAGGTACCTCTCTATCGCGAACTCTCCGAACATTATCGGAACAATGATCATCTCCCTACCCCACCTCTGCTCGAACCACTGGTAGTCGTCTCCACACCTGCCAACATTCAGGTTTGCGTCGAACTTCTCGCCAGCAATACTTGCGTCGAAAACCCTCGTCGTTGGGACTACGAGAATTCCTTGCCTTATCCTCTTTCCAGTCTCCCTAAGCAGCTTGTCCATGAAGTTCTTCGTCTTAGGCACCCATATCTGCAAAATTGCTCCATGCCTTCCATCCGGAGTCTCCTCCGGTGAGAGAAACGACTCAACTCCAGCCTCCGACTCCCCGAAAACCGTTGATGGTAGAGCCGTGGAGCCGTAAGCTGCTTTCTTCAGCAGCCAGATGTGCTTTGCCGTGACCATGATTCTCGTATATATGCCTTCAAACGCCTCGCAGTAAGTGTCTTCGACCTCAACTCCGTTTATCTCAAGCATAACCCTAATTGTCCGGGAAGTTAATCAAGTTTTTCGAGTTCCAAAAGTGGGCGATTTCGTACAGTCACTGTACGAAATACTCAAGAAATACTTTTGATCTTATTTTATACAAAGATTTAGTAGAGATATATGAGATCGGAAGGATAGAGACGGCAAGAATTCTGTTTAAATACCTTTTTCAGAACTTTTCAAAGTAGGTTCGATTTCAAAAATCCAGAACTCTGAGCGAAATTGACATAAGAGCGAAGAGCACGATATACGACTACATCGACGAACTCTAGACACGATTGTCGTCTTTCTGGAACTGATGAGAAGGACAAACGAGAGTCTTCTGATGTAACTACTCCAAGGCGAAACTACGAGGTCGGCTTTGTAGTTAAGGAGGATACGAGAATTAGAGAGCTCGAGTAGGTTACGTCTGCAAACGACTTTGATGAAGTGGATGTGAGGGAGCAGGGGCTCTGCTGAAGACCAACGACATTTTCAGGAAACACAAGCTTGTCGTTGTTATCCGGGATTACGAGGACGAAAAAGAGGAGTTTAAGCTTTGCTTGGCAAAAGTGGGGTCGTTGGGTTTGTTCCTCTGTTTCTTACTTGCTCTAGATTCCTAATACCAACATAAACGCACAAGAAACGACCCTCCTCACTTTAAATGCCAATGAGTCAAACCCTGCACCACCAATTAATCTAACAATAATGTTGCGAAAAATATACAGCCAATGGACATAATCAAAACAAATAGTCCCATAACTTTAATTTTTAAGATTTTAGCTCCTTTAACCTCTCTTTTATCGCATCGAACTCTTCAATCAAGTAATAAGCCTCAATTCCATATTTTTTAGCGTTGTTTACCATTATCCTATCATTCGTTACAAGGATTGAGTTAGTAAGTTTGGCTGTTGCTATAAAGTAAGCATCTACAGCCCTTGGGTGAGCACATTCTACTATTCTAAACGCTTCGTCGAATATCATGTCCTCTGTGAGTAAAATGAAATCCGCTGTTAACCTAACCACATCGAGCTTGGAAGTAGACATACCCAATCTTCTTGCTACAGCCATAAATTCGATAAGTAAGATTTTTGGTGCAAATACTCTAAGCCCTTCCACGAGTTTGAGAGTTTCTCTAGCCATACTATTTCTCGTAACATCTTCCTCGAATATGTAATCGACGAGTACTGATGTGTCAATAACGATCATTCCTGACCTCCTCTAGGACTTTAAATGCATTGCGAACTTTTGGGGCTTTTTTTTCGAATTCTTCCAATACTCTATAAAATCTCTCGCTAATCTTTTTTTCTTTTTCTTTTATTTCAATCTCTACGATTTCACCTTCCTTTAAATCAATTTTTTCAAGAGGTTTGAAAACTCCATTCTCATATATCGCTTCGATGACCTTTGCCATAACTTTAAATCGCCTCAAATCTTCAAATACCTTCTGTTGAATTTATCGCAGCCTAAGTGAGAGTTGCGTTAACTTCGATCCTAGCTGCTACTTATTCTTCAGTAACGCTCTATTTGTCTGCCAAATATCTCATTAAGTTAGGATTTTAAACTCTCGGCTCCTGCTATAATGAATAGCAAGGATTTCGGAGATTTCGTGCGGGAATACTAAATAAAAAGAATAACTTCACGAATGTAAGCAACGTAATCCAGTAAACTTCTCCACCCTGACGGACGAGGCTCCCGCTCCACAGAGAGAGAGTCGCCCATGATACCTTCATGATATGAGATTACACGGGTATAGGTTCTCTCCATGGGCGTTCGGGATCGTCCCAGCCCCATATCCAGCACGTTTAGAGAGGCGTTGTAATCTCTTAAG
>JAMOMT010000068.1 GCA_027066965.1 Archaeoglobaceae archaeon | reverse complement strand
AAGTTGGACTATCTCCTCCCTGCTCTTCTTTATCGTGTGCTCTATCTGTATCTTCGACGTGGAGATGAAGATATGAACCATGTCAGCTTCGCTGTCCAAAGCGGCGTCTATGTCCCCCTTTACGATTCTTGCCAAGGCACATATCTTTGAGTCCAAGCCAAGGTTGGATATCTTTTTTACAGCCTCGAACTCGCCCTTAGATGCGGCTGGAAAGCCAGCCTCAATAACATCCACGCCAAGTCTGTCAAGCTGCTTCGCTATCTTTATCTTCGCGTCGAGCGGGAAAGCGACTCCAGGAGTTTGCTCTCCATCCCTCAGCGTCGTGTCGAATACTGTGACTGTTCTGCTGTCTTTGTCCTCGCTGCCACAACCACCACTGCCGCCCGCATCCATATCCATACACCTTATCCACACTCACCTTTCTGTGCATGCTCCAATGCAGGGTATAAAAGCTTGTCTTTGTCTGTCACGATTTTTGATTTCGGGTTTTTAATTAGTACAATATACCCGGCAAGCTAACACCGCCCTTCATCGACTGCTCACGCAGACTTAGAGCGGCTGACCCTTGCCGGGTTTCAAAGTGTTAAGGCTGTACCGTGCCCGGGTTGCCCCGGGGTCATAGAAAGCCACGGCTCATCTCACCAGGGGACCTATACGGCACGGCTTTTGCCCCGCGCTTGCGGGTTACATCACAGCGAGCTGAGCTCTCTCCGCACCCTCCCCGCACGGGGCTCTTTGAAGAATTTGATTAAGCTGAATATATAGAGTTCGCCAGCTGGACAGATTAACTATATTTTTAATGCGGGGAAGATGCTAGAGCATGAATTACCTCGTCTTCGTGATACCTCCACTGCTCGGAGCTGCAATTGGGTACATAACGAACGTGATAGCCGTGGAACTACTCTTTCACCCGAGAAAGCCAATAAACATCTTCGGATTTAAAATTCAGGGACTGATTCCAGCGAGGAGTAGGGAGTTGACAGAGAAGTTTCTCGACACACTCTCAGACATTCTCACTAAGGAGGACTTCGAGTTCGTAATAGGTGACGCTCTCAACAGAACCATACGGGAGAACGAAATAGCTGCAAGAGTAAACGAGCTGTTCAGTAGACCACCCCTATCCAACGTTAAGGAGTTGACAGAGAAGTCCGGGATTTTGGGAAGGTTTCTCGCTCCCTTGTCCGAGGCGGTATCCTCTATCCTGCAGGACACTGTAAAGGATGCGATCGTGAAAAACATAGCGAACAACATAGACCTTAGAGAGTTCGTGATAAGGAAGGCAGAGGAGATAAGCGAGGAGGAAATAGAAAAGCTCTTTAAGAAATTTGCAAGTAAAGAACTGAGGTTCATCGAAATTTCTGGGGCTGTGCTTGGATTTCTGATAGGCATTGCTCAGTCGATAGTCATGTACACCCTGATACACTAACCATGAAGCTAGAGGACTGGTTTCTCAGGTTCTACTTCCCGATAGTGGATGAGTTCGGGTACAGCGTTGCGGAGGATGCGGAGAGTGCAAGGGTTCTTGCTGAAGTGGCTGAACTCAAGAAGTTCGATGTTCTCAGGAAGTTTGAAGGAAAAACTGCCTACGTGGTAGGAAATGCTCCCGAAAACGATCTGAAAGTTCCTAGAGATGGAGTCGTTGTAACAGCGGGGAAGGCTATTCTGAGGTGTAATGAATTAGATGTCGACATTCACGTTACCGACCTAGATGAGGGGTTTGAGGCCGTGTGCAGGGCTGCGGACGAGGCCATACTTGTCGTCCACGCTCATGGGGATAACGTCGAGCTCGTGAGAAAGTGGGTTCCAAGTTTAGGCAGTATAATCGGAACAACGCAGTATATGCCATTCGGAGAAATCGTGAACCCGTGCGGTTTCACAGATGGAGATAGAGCTGCGATGATAGCCAAGAGCTTCGCAAAAGAAGTAAAGCTCCTGAACTTCAACTTCAGCAAAGCTGAGAATGAACTGAAGCTGAGGAAGCTAAAGTGGGCGAGGAGGATTTTAGAGTTTGAGTGTTTACTTTAGCAGTATTAAACTGATTTACTGATTTAAAAATTTCAAAATTTAAAAATCAGGGAACCAGTCTGTTCCTGTCTCTCGGAAACAGAACCCCCTCCCTTATGTTCTTCAGCCCAAGCATGGACATCAGCAACCTGTCGGCTCCAAGCCCCCAGCCAGCGTGCGGTGGCATACCGTAGCGGAAGGCTTCAAGGTAAAATCCAAAGCTCTCAGGGTTCATCCCACACTCCTCTATCCTCTTAACCAGCAGGTCGTGGAGGTGAATTCTCTGAGCTCCGCTCGCAAGCTCAAGAGCTCCTTTCATCAGGTCAAAGCTCTTGCATATCTCTGGCCTGTCTTCGTAGGGCATCGCGTAGAAAGGTTTCGACTTGGTCGGCCAGTCCATGATGAAGTAGTGCTCTGGCATCTCCTCAGCTATCAGTTTGAGAGCTGGAGTGCTTATGTCCTCCCCCCACGGAATGCTCTCTCCCTTCCTGTTCGCGATTTCAAGAGCCTCGTCGTAGCTTATCCTCTCGAAGGGTGTTTCTGGAACTTCGAGCTTGAGATTTAACCACTCTAAGTAGCGTTCACACTTCTCGTTAACATCTTCATAAACTCTCTTTACAAGCCTCTCAAGCACATCCATAACCCCCTTGTGGTCAAGAAAGCTCGCCTCTATGTCTATCGAAACGGCCTCGTTCAGATGCCTGACTGTGTTGTGCTCCTCAGCCCTGAATATCGGGCCTATCTCAAAAACTCTCTCAAGCCCTGAGGCCATAAGAACCTGCTTGTAGAGCTGGGGACTTTGGTTCAGAAATGCTTCCTTCTCGAAGTAGCTTATCGGGAATAGCTCCGTACCTCCTTCAGTTGCGGTCGAAACGATCTTGGGTGTGTTTACTTCTATAAAGCCTTCCTCACAGAGAAAAGCTCTGACACTCTGTAGCATGCAGTGCCTTATGCGGAATATAGCTTGGACTTTCGGCTTCCTAAGGTCGAGGTACCTATGATCCAAGCGAGTGTCGAGCTCAGCAGGAACCTTCTCTGCCACGTCAAGAGGCAACGGTGCGTCAGCTTCGTTCAGAACAACAAACTTCTCGGGAATTATCTCGTAACCTCCTGGAGCTTTGGGTTCAGCCTTCACGACGCCTACAACTTCAACGACGCTCTCTCTGTGAACTTTCTTTGCAGTCTTAAAGGACTCGGGGTCCACCTTTTTCTTTGGAAGAGTGACCTGAATGAAGCCTTCCCTGTCCCTAAGAATTACGAAAACCAATCCACCGTGATCTCTAACTTCGTGCACCCAGCCGTACAGCTTTACTTTCTTTCCCACATCTTCCTCTCCTATTTCGGCCGTGTGCTTCCTCTCCACCTTCTCAACTTCAGCCTCAGTTTCAACTCCCATTTCAGTTCCAGACATTTCTCAGACCTCCACACAATCAACGCTCAAGCTTTTCAAGCCTCTTTTTCACGGACTGAGCGTGAAACTTAAGACCTTCAGCCTCAGCCAGCCTTATAACACTCTCCCCCATTCTCCTCACTCCCTCCTCCCTGAGCTGCTGGAAAGTTATAGACTTAACGAAAGTCTCGACGCTCAAGCCGGAGTACATCTTTGCGTAGCCCGAAGTAGGCAGTATGTGATTCGTACCAGAAGCGTAGTCTCCGAAAGCAACCCCACTCATCTCACCAACGAAAACGCTACCAGCATTCTTTATTTTGCTTATAGCTTTCTCAGCCCCATCGAACACGAGCTCAAGGTGTTCTGGAGCAAAAGCGTTCGAAATCTCTATCGCCTCATCTATAGAGGATACTACAGCTATGTAAAAGTTCTCGTTGTCTATTGTTCTCTCCACTATTTCGAGGACTTTCTCAGCTAACTTCTCTGAAGTAGTTAGAACAACCGCAACAGCCAGTGGATCGTGCTCGAGCTGAGCAACGCAGTCCATCGCCACTATCTCGCTATCAGCCGTCTCGTCCGCTATAACCAGTATCTCAGAGGGGCCTGCAGGCATGTCTATTGCGACATCCTTTGAAACAAGAATCTTTGCAGCTGTAACGTAGGCGTTTCCTGGCCCAGCAATCTTGAGCACGGGCTCTATCGTTTCAGTTCCGTAGGCCATCGCAGCTATTGCTTGAGCACCCCCAACCCTGTATATCTCGTCAACTCCAGCCATATCACAAGCCACAAGAGTTAGGGGGTTCACACTGCCGTCCTTTGCGGGGGGTGTGCAAACGATAACCCTCTCAACCCCGGCAATCTTCGCAGGAATACCAGCCATAAGAGCTGTGGAAGGGTAGCTTGCCCTACCTCCAGGAACATAGAGCCCGGCACTCTCTAAAGGCACGTACCTCTTCCCCAAGACGGCGTAATCAAAGTCTATAAAGGTCTCCTGAGGAGAGGTCAGAGAGTGGAACTTCTCTATATTCTCCCTTGCAACTTCGAGAGCGTCTATGATTTCATCGCTAACGAGCTCGTAAGCCCTATCAACTTCCTCTCTGTCAACTCCTATAGCATCTAGTTTAACGCCGTCAAACTTCTCGGTGAACTCTATTAGAGCGGAATCTCCCCTTTCTCTAACGGCGTCAACAACAGGCCTGACTTTCTCGACGAACTCGTCAAGGGAGCGTTTTCTATTTATCTTGAGAACTTCTTCGGGCGAAACAATTCCCATAGGCTCAACTGCCTGAGGGGCAAATTATAACCCTTTCTACCCGTCTATCCATCTGGCATTTCGCTGTTTTCATAGCCGACCCATGCCAGACTTTATGCCACGTCACCCAACCATAGACTGTTCAGATCCCAACCTATTTCATCAGATCACAATCAAAGCAAAGCCAAAGCTAACGATTAATCCTTAAAGGTGCGAGGACATGATGAGGTTGATAAAGAAACTAACAGGGCTGGAGAAGCGAAAGACCGAAATGCTGGTAAGAAAAAGAGAACGCGGGATGTTAAGAAATATTTACGTTTAAAAAATTGGAAAAATGACCATTTTTCACCGGAAAAAGCTTCAAAACGACCAATATACCGTAAATTATTTATGCGGAAAGTTTAAGGCAAATAAAAGAGGTGATATGGAATGCCGGAATTGGAAGTAAAGGGGAAGAAACTGACCCTCGATGAGGACGGGTTCTTGCAGGACTGGGAAGAATGGGATGAGGAAGTGGCCGAGGCTCTTGCCAAGGACACAAGGTTTAGCCCGCAGCCGATTGAACTGACAGAGGATCACTGGGTCCTCATCAGGTACATCAGAGACTACTTCCTCAAGTACGGTGTAGCTCCACCCATAAGAATGATTGTCAAACACATGAAGAAGACGCTTGGTAAGGAGAAGGGCACGCTCGAGTACATTTATCAGCTCTTCCCACAGGGTCCGGCTAAGGACGCTTGTAGAATTGCCGGACTTCCGAAGCCAACTGGATGTGTCTAATTCTTTCCTATTTTCTCCATTTTATCGATTTCTCCTTTCTGCTGTTTTACTTCGCTGCAAACACTGTAACACAAAAGTTTCATAATACTATTTCAGCATCCGTTAAACGCCGCAAAGACACAATCAGATTTATAAACCCTGAAACAGCTGAAGGGCCATCAGTGTTCGAGAGGTGATGTTATGGAGTTCAAGGTCGTCATATCCGATCCGAAAACGGGGAAAGCTTACCAGACTATCGTGAGCGGTGCGAATGCGAACAAGCTCATAGGAAAACAGATAGGAGATGTAATAAACGGAACGCTCGTGGAGCTGCCTCCAGACTACGAGCTTCAGATTACCGGAGGAAGTGACAGAGACGGATTTCCAATGAGGCCAGACATACCGGGGAGCGGAAGGAAGAAGATCCTTCTCTCCGGAGGAGTCGGCTTCAATCCAACAGAGAAGGGAATGAGAAGAAGAAAGCACGTAAGGGGCAGGGTAATCAGTAGAGACATCGTCCAGATAAACATGAAGGTCGTCACTCACGGTAAGATTCCGCTTGAGGAGTACTTCAAGAAGGAGGAGGGCGAGGGAGGAGGCGAGTAGCCTATAGCTTAAGGGATAGAAATGGGCTTTCTCGAGGACAAGAGAAGGGCAAGGCATTTTTACAAGTACTTTTCAAAAATATACGACTTCGTCAACCCCTTCTTTTACTCTGACGAGATGAGGAAGACTGTAGTTGACATGGCCAGAGTTAACAGAAACAGCAAAGTCGTGGAGGTCGGGTGCGGGACTGGATTCACAACAGCCGAAATAGTCAGGAGGGTTGGGGAAAGAAACGTCACCGCTATTGACCTGACGCCCGAGCAGATGATGAAAGCGGTCAGGAGGTTTCCGAACGCCAACTTTCTGAGGGGTGACGCCGAGAACCTGCCCTTCAAGGATGACACTTTCGACGCTGCCATATCTGCAGGGAGCATAGAGTACTGGCCGAACCCGCAGAAGGGAATAGAGGAGATGGCGAGAGTTACGAAGCCGGGAGGAAGGGTTGTAATACTCGCCCCGAGAAAGCCCGACGGTTATCTCGCAAGAAAGTTTGCGGAGTCGATAATGCTCTTCCCGACGACCCAGCAGTGTGTGGAGTGGTACGAGAACGCCGGGTTGAAGAGAATAGAGTACGTTGAAACGGGCCCGTACTTCTTCTGGAGCAAGCTCGTCGTTATTATTTCGGGAGTTGTTTGAAGGGTTTTTTATTTTTGTTGTGGATTTTTGTTGTAGTTTAGATTGAAGCACTATTACAATATTATTCAAAGATTTAAATCAAACATTAAACCAAACTAACTTCCTCCAGAATCCTCCTCAAAGCCAGCAAATCCAGACGGGACTGAGGTTTTACTATTTCATTCACAGGATCCAGAAACAGAATGTTGTTTTTTATGCACCAGACGAGTTCTTCCGTCAGATACTCGTAGGTTATGCCTTCTTCCTCCCTGAATCGGGCAAAAGTTTCAAACACTGAACGCCTGAACTCCTCATCCAGCGAGTAAACAGAGTCCTTTATCTGTCTCTTCCTGATCCTGAGCATTTCCTCGCAAAATTCCCTGAGTCTGTCTCTTTCCTTAATCGACTCAACAAGATAAACCGGTTTTCCGCCGAGATACTCCCAGACAAGTTCTGTCTCCTCCTCACTAAACCCGTAATTCTTAAGAAAACACACTGCAGTATCATAGTCAAAGTCGTCCACCAGTATGTACCTACATCTTCCGTGGAGAGATGCTTCTGCGTAAATTCTTTCCATAAACAGCGAGTCAGACGTGATTGCAAAGATGTGACAGGCGTGCAGCTCCTTGGTTAACCTGACGAACAGGTTGAAAAGTCTTGTAAATTAGTAGCCCGTCTATTTTCAGGTCACCAATCACCTGAAGCTCGTCCAGAATCAGAACGGGCTTTTTGTACTTCGAAATGCTGGTAAAGAACTCCTCGAGAAATTCGAATACGTCTTCTTTCGTTTCTTTCCCAAATATGGCATCCAGAAGTGATTCCGAAACCGGTATCCCGCCCAGTATTTTTATTGTTTCTTTCAGAATTTCCCTAAGAATTTCCTCCCTGCTCTCCTTTCTGAACTTGAACAGAACTCTTATGAAGTCCCCGTAGTCGCTAATGAATCTACCTCTTAAGTTGACGTAGAACACAACGAACTCCTGTGAGAGTGAGTTCACCAGCTGCTGAAATAGCTCTGTTTTTCCCGAATTAATCGGACCGTAAACGAAGGTGATTAAGTCAGGCCTCGAATTCAGAATTTTCATAACCTTCTCGATTTCCCTCTCCCTGTCGTGGAAAGTAACATCCATGAGATGTGTTCAACTGAATGGTTTAAGTAAATTTGTTATGACTTTTCGTTTGGCTTTTACTTTTTTATTGCCGCTACTGCTTGATGCGGTTTAGGACGTTTATGGCTAATGTTAATTGGCTAATGCCCCAATTGTGTGTCAATTATGAGTTAATTGTGAGTTAAGTGGTAGTTAAGTGGTTAAAAATCACCGGGTCAACAACGTTATAATCTCCAAAAGCCACTCTCGCCCGATGAAGTGCGAGAGGTGCGACGGCAGGGGCTACATAGAGGTCGAAGAAATGTGCCCCAACTGCAACGGTAGCGGAAAGGCGAAGAGTTTTGACCCAAAGCTCACGGCAGAGTTGAGCGATGAGCAAATAGCCATGTTCGCAAAAGGTATCTGCGGAGTTTGCAGGGGGACGGGGAAGGTCAAGACCGTCAAGGTCTGCCCGGACTGCAACGGTACGGGAAAGGCGAACGTCTGCAAGATCTGCGGAGCCAAGATAGCCGGAGATTCTGACCTCTGTCCGAAGTGTAAGAAAAAACCCCACGCCTACCAGCTTAGCAACAGCTGTGGCATAGAGGACATCAGGCTGAACAGGGTTTACGTCGGGAAGGTTTCAGGAGTTACGGACATAGGAGTCTTCGTCAACCTGAACAAGAGGCTTAGGGGGTTAATTCACAGGAAAAACCTTGGAAACGCGAAACTGAGCGAGGACGACAGCGTTCTCGTGAGAGTTTCGAACATAAGGCCTACCGGAGAGATAGACCTCGTCTTGAACCCGATGGACAACTACGCTGTCATAGAGGTTTCGAAGGATGCACCAAAGGTCAAAATTGCCGAGGTGGAGAGCTACACCGGGAAGCTCGTCGAGATAAGAGGCAAGGTTACGCACATAAAGCAGACCGCAGGGCCAACGGTTTTCACGATAATCGACGAGAGCGGGGCGATAAACGCCGCAGCTTTCGAGGGAGGAGAGAGAGCTTATCCAGAAATAAAGGTCGACGACATTGTCAGAGCGATAGGAATCGTGAAGAAGAGAGACGCGAAGCCCCAGCTCGAAGTCCTCGAAATGGAGAGGTTGCTTGGGGAGGAGGCGTACGAGATCCAGAGGCTCATAGAGAAAGAGCTCGAGAGAAAGAGCGAGCCTGTTTTCAGGGGATTTCTCATAGAGAGCGAAGTTCTCGAAAAGCTGAAGGACGAGATGATGAACGTTGCGAGGGAGCTCAGGAGAGCCGTTTTCGAGTCGAGACCAATAATCATCAGACACCACTGGGATGCAGATGGTGTCTGCAGCGGAGTGGCTCTTGAGGTTGCCCTGATAGATTTGGTGGAGAAAGTCCACCCAGACCCAGAGGCGAAGTATTACCTCGTAAAGAGGAAGGTTTCGAGAGCGCCCTTCTACGAGCTTGAGGACGTTGTGAAAGACCTCGACGAGGCTCTGGAGGACATGGAAAGGCATGGAGATAAGATGCCCCTCGTAGTTCTCGCTGACAACGGCTCTGGATACGAGGACGTGCCAGCAATAAGGCAGTTTCTGACATTTGGCGCTGATGTGATAACGATAGATCACCACTTCCCAGATGAGGAAGTTGACAGCTACCTGCTCTACCACGTGAATCCCTACAAGGTTGGTGGGGACAGCAACTACACAGCAGGAGTGCTATGCGTGGAAATAGCGAGGATGGTCAACCCAGATATTGAAGGGCTGGAGTTCCTTGCGGGAGTTTCGGTGATTGGAGATAGAAGCGAGGGAGAGGTGCTGAAGTACGTCGAGCTGTCGGGGGCAAGCAGGGAGGAGCTGTACGACACGGGTTTGGCCTTGGAGTTCGAGGGATTCTATTTGAGGTTCAGATCGGCGAGTGGAATAATACACGAAATACTTGGCTTCGGCAGGAAGGACAGACAAAAGAAACTTGTGGAGATGTTATCGGGCTATGCCAAGGAGGCGATAGAGGCACAGCTCAAAACAGCTATGAGTGGAGTTAAAGTTCAGAGGCTGCCAAACGGAGTTGCCTTAGCTGCCTTCGACGTTGAGAACTACGCGAAGAGATTCACATTCCCACCACCTGGAAAGTTAACGGGAGAAGTGCACGACAGGCTCAAGAGAGAGTACAACAGGATAGTTACTATAGGTTACGGCCCTGATTTTGCAGTGATAAGAAGTGAAGGTGTTGAACTCGACATTCCAAGGTTCGTTAGAGAGTTGCAGAGAGAGATCCCAGATGGTGGTGTTGAGGGAGGGGGACACCTCGTCGTGGGATCGATAAAGTTTATTCCTGCAAGGAGAAAGGATGTCCTCTCCAAGCTTGCAGCAAAGATCGGATCGCTGTAAAATCTTTACCAATTTATTAGGTTTATTGCTTACTAAGCCGTGCTGAAACTTTAAGTTCCAAAAAGTTAAATACTGATGTTAACCTGATTTTATGATGGTTAACAAACACAAGATTCCAAGAACTATGAGTACTCAGCATCCAGACAACGTGTCTCTGCCCTTCTTCTCAGAGTATCCGGTGCTCAAGGGAGACGACGAGGTGAGAGAGGCTTACTACGCATACTCTCACCTGGGCTGTGACGAACAAATGTGGGACTATGAGGGAAAGGATGTTGACGTTTACGTTGTGAAAAAGCTGCTCTCAAGGCATTCCCAGTTCTTCCAAAGCAATGTGCTTGGAGAAGACATCTTTCTGACTTTCAGGATCCCGAATCCATCAGTCGAGAAGAGCGAAGCTAAAGTCATGCTCGAGGTCCTTGAAAGCATACCGAGGAGCTACGATTACGCCAAGCTCTTTTATTCAAGAGAAGTAATTCCAGTCTTTGAGGTCATACTTCCAATGACGTCAAGTTCGAGGGAAATAAACAGAGTTTACTACTATTACACGAACTTCGTGGTGGGAAAGGCGAAGATGAAGTTCTTTCCGGGGGACATAACGATATCTGAGTGGACAGGTGAGTTCAAACCTGATAGGATAAATGTAATACCCCTATTCGAGGACAGGCCTTTCGTTTTGAACTGTCACGAGATAACGAGGGAGTTTCTTGAGGACAAGCAGATAGCACATCAGAGGGTCTTCCTCGCGAAGTCTGATTTAGCGATGAACTACGGAGCTTTTTCCTCGGACGTTTACCTTAAAAAAGCACTGTTCAACCTCAGAACGCTGGAGGAGGAAACTGGAGTCATGATTATGCCGATAGTTGGCTTTGGTTCTCCACCTTTTAGGGGAAATCTCAGGCCAGAGAACGCTGGAGAAATTGCGGAGAAGTGGAGGAGCGTTTTCACATTCACGATTCAATCCGCATTCAAGTACGACTGGCCTGAGAAGGATGTTGTGAGGGGAATAGAGAGGATAAGGAAAGTGAGACCAGAGCTGAGGAAAGCCGAAGACGTTGATGAAGAGGAAATGAGACTTGCTGATCGTCTGGCCGAAAATTACAGAAGAGCGATTCCAAGAGTAGCAGACATCGTGAATGCTCTATCAGCCCACGTTCCGAGGAGAAGGGCAAGAAAACTCCACGTCGGCTTATTTGGCTACTCGAGGGACGTTAACGGCTTCGTTTTGCCGAGAGCCATACCCTTCTGTTGTGCCCTCTACTCTCTCGGCATACCTCCAGAGTTTCTCGGGCTCAAAGGGCTGAGGGAGAAAGAAGTTGAGCTCCTGCTTGAGAACTACGAGAGCGAGCTTGAATTCGCATCGAGGTTCTTCATTAGGGAAGTTTGTGAGAAGCTAGGGCTCGAAAAAGTTTACGCTTTTCCAGAGGAGCTAGGGATTGATGGTGATAGGATAGGTGATAATAAGGCTAAAAGAAACGAGAAACAAGAGTACAAAGAGATAGTAAAAGAACTGTACGACGCTTTCAGGAGGAATAGAGTTGGAATGCTCACTGAGAAACTCCTTCAGGCGGCGAGGATGAGGGGTTTTCTTGGATAGGCTTAGTCCTGCTTGCTTTTGCAGACATTTTTCACGTAGGTTTTTGTCCGCTCTTTTTGCATTTTTATATCAACCTGTTCATTTGTGTCATTTGTTTATACAAATCCTAACAGCTAAAATTTTTATTACCCAACACAAAAAGTTTAACGCCCAAACTCCACGCTTATCCCCGGTTCTATCTGCACAACAACGTCAGCTATTCTTCCCCTTGTTACCCCACCTCTAACGACATCGAATGAATTGAAGTAAACAACTCTTACATCCTCGACGTCCTCTTCACAAGCCCCGTGGGAGAGGGCTATTTCCCTCACCCTCTCCTTCGCCAGCTCGACGAAGTACTCGTCATCATCCCTACCATCGTAATCCTCAACGACTCCATTGAAAACGGCCCTCTTCTTCGCCGTGTCGAACCTCGCGTAGAGAGTCAAGCTAATCCTCGAAACCGCAACTCCCACGGCGTTAACGGCCTCGCTATGCTCGGGGACTATGCACTTCTTTCCGCTCGCCTCCTCTATGTAAGGAGCTAAAAACCTGGCCAAATACCCAGTAACGACGAGAGTCTTCACCTCTCTCTCGTAGTGGTTTATTGCATCCACCACTATCGCTGTGTAGTCCTCTATCGCCTTCTCGGCTATCCCCTTAGACTGGCACATCTCCCTCGACCTCTCGAACTTTCCGATCTCGCACCCGCAGCAGTTGAGGGAGTCCGTTAGAGTAAAATGCTCCCCGCCAAAAGCCGCTGGAACTTTCCTCTCAGGCCTTATGAAGCTCTCGACGAGAGAGTCGCCGCCAAAAGGAATCGAAAAGGAGTCTACGCACCTTATCAGCGTTTTCATTCCCGCAACGCTCATGTTCTCAACAATAGCTGGCTTTCCGTCCTCAACAATCACAAAGTCTGTTGTAGTTCCCCCTATGTCTATTACTATGGCGTCTCTGACTCCAGTCAAGAATATCGCTCCCATTGCCACCGCAGCGGGGCTCGAGTTGTAGAGCAAGGAGGGGTTCTGAAGGGCGAAGTCCATCGGGATTATCCCGCCGTCGCCCTTATAGAAGAAGAAAGTCCTAGAGTACATGCCAACTATTCTCTCGAGCTCGTAAACACTCTCTTTTAGCTTCGCGTTGACTATCGTCGTGTTTATCCTGAGAGGAAAGTTTATACCAAGGCAGTGGTAGCTCAGGCAGACTCTGCTCTCCCCATACCTCTCAACGGCTATTCTTGCAACCTGCTCCTCCAAGGCGGGGTTTCTTACCGAGAACTTTCCAGCTATCGCCACATTCTGGGCTTTCGACTTTCCCACCACATCCCTGACCTCGGCCTCGTCAACTTCCTCGACGATATCACCCCTGTGGTTCACGAAGCCCTGGAGGCAAACACCTCTCGAGGAGTAGTTCAGGCCAGGACCGGGAATGAGGAGAACGAGAGTTTTCGTCTCGTGAAATCGACTTAAAGCTGCGTTCAAGGGGAGGGATGTACTCACTGTAACTCTCTCCTTGCTCAGGTCAACGATGGAAGAGAGCTTTTCGAGCATGACCTCCATTCCCTCTTCGTTCGGGACTTTGAAGGTCCTGACTCCATCCTCCCCAACTATCGCCGCGTCCGTGTTGGTACCACCTATGTCAATGCCGATAGCCATTGTTTTAATTAACAGTTGTAACTATATAAAGTTGGTGAGCTTCAAGAGGAGACTTGCCATAGAGCTCGAAAAACTGAGGGGATTCGAAAGGCCGAAGGTCT
>JAMOMT010000067.1 GCA_027066965.1 Archaeoglobaceae archaeon | reverse complement strand
GAGGGGAGAGTTCGTGAGTGAGGATGTCATGCTCGCTTTGATGGCGAAGTACTATGTGGAGAAGAACGGAGGGGGCATTGTAGTTACACCCGTCTCATCCTCGAAGTGCGTCGAAGATGCAGTGAGGGAAGCAGGAGGAGAAGTAGTTTACACAGCCGTTGGTTCTCCGGTCGTTGCTGAGACAATGCTAAAGCTTAAGGCCGTGTTTGGTGGGGAGGGCAATGGAGGACTCGTTTTTCCAGAACACTTGCTCGCGAGAGATGGGGCGATGAGCATAGCGAGAGTTCTCGAGCTGATGGCGAAGGAGGGCAAGAAGCTCTCTGAGCTCGTCAGGGACATACCTAAATATGTCACTCTGAAGACTAAAGTTCCGTGTGAGAATAAGCTGAAGTTGCTCGAAGGGTTGAAGGAAGCATTTCCGGATGCCGATTTTACTGATGGTGCGAGAGTTGAGTATGAGGATGGCTGGATACTGATAAGGCCTTCTGGCACTGAACCGATAGCGAGAATAATGGCCGAATCGAAGTCCGAAAAGAGAGCGAGGGAGCTGCTTGAGATGGGGATTGAGGTGGTTAAGAAGATTTTGTCTTCTTGATTTTTTATTTAAGATTTGATTTTTGTAACAGAAAATTAAAAAGCTAACTAAACGTAGTTGCAGAAGTCACTGATCGGGCACAAGTTGCATTTTGGTATATTTTTACACACACCATCTTTTATTCCAAGCATTGGCATTCCCCCTTCTTGACAGAAAGATACGAAAATTATCAACGACTCTTATCCAATAACCGGTCTTTCGCGATATGTTTCTGCAAATTTCTATCACTTTTTCTTCGTCTCCAATGTTTTCTATCCAGCCAAGTCTGTAAAACAGTCTGCATATCGTTCTATCCGGTTTCATAACTCCGAAGCCAAGATCCATCAAGAAGTGGTAAACTGTAACATTGTTGAGGTAGCTGAAGTTTTTTAAAGCCGGAACGAGCTTTTTCTTTATACCATTAAAATCTTCGACATCAACTCTAAAAGAGTCAAGGTAGTTTGAAAAGGAACCGTACTTCTTAACTATCCTTTTAAACCTCTTCGCGTTCTCCACACAGGCTCTGATTTTCCTTTCGTGTCGAATTATGCTTTCATTCTCTACCAATCTTTTTATGTCTCCTTCCCCGTATTTTGATGTAATATCAGGGTCTCCAAGCTTTTCTCGTATTGCTGGTAACTTTTTCTCCACGTTTCTCGCTTTCATTCCAGAAAAGAAGACAATCTCTGTAAGAGTTGAGAAAATCTTTTTATCTGTCATGAATTTGTACCTCCCTCTGTAGTTATTAAGTTCCTCAATTTTGTTCCAAAACAGCCCTCTATCGGTACTTGTTTTTTCGAGAAAATCAAATATTCTAACGAATACGTCGGGAAAGTCAAATTCGTGCTGCATTGTACAACCACACTACAATATTTATTAAAATTTGCTTTATAACTTCATCACAAGCGTTACTTGGTTGAGACCTAAAAACAGTGCGGGGGGAGGGATTTGAACCCTCGGACCCCTACGGGACCAGACCCTGAATCTGGCGCCTTTTCCTGGCTCGGCAACCCCCGCTTCCGCTGAGACGTTGGCGGGAAGTATAAATAAACTCTTCGGTTGGATAATCTGTGACTTAAATGAGTTCCAAAACTTGGAGGTTCGCCGGCTTCGATGACAGCTTCAGGTCTCTGAAAGACGAAAAAGCCCACCTTGTGGGCTGTGTAACGGCCGGTTGCAGAGTTGAAGGCTTCCTCTACGCAACTGTAAGCGTTGACGGCTTCGATGTTACAGACAAGATAGTTGACCTCATCCTCTCTTCAAAGTTTAGGAAGCAAATTGCTTGCATTTTTCTCTATGGCATAACTTTTGCAGGCATGAATGTTGCAGACATAAACTACATAGCCGAAAGGACGGGAAAAGCTGTTATCAGCGTCACGAAAAAGAAGTCGTCGATCGAAAACCTGATCCCGCCGGCTAGAAAGGCGGGAGACTTTGAGAGGAGACTTAAAATCTTGAGAAAGATCAGAGAGCCATCCTTCGTGAATGGTGTTTATGTTCACTTCTCCAACTGCTCTCTCGAAGATGCAGCACTCTACCTCAGAGCCTCCACATGCGTTGGCAAGATACCAGAGTGCCTTAGAATTGCCCACCTCGTAGCTTCAGCCCTCGCTTATGGAGAGTCAAAAAAAGCTTAGGAGGGGTGGTAGTAAGCCCCCTTCTGTTTCAGGCGGCATCGGTCTAAGCCGCAGAGCGTTGCACCGGCGGGGTCGGCCGTTTCATCCCACCTGAGTGACCTCACCCCTTCGGGATCATCGCGTTTCCTCAGGCGGGTATCGTTTCTGTGCCGTTGCCGTGCCTCCCGGCACAGCCCCTTGCGGGGCTCCGCCACATGCGGTGGGGGGACTTTCCTCCCTTCGGTCAGCCGCCCTCCACCCCTCCACGTTCGATTTTACCTGCGAAAGTATATATAGGCAGCGGGTGGTAACGGAGCATTAAAGTATGTTTGGGTTTCCAACGTCCTCCATTCTAACGAGCCTTTTTCCCTTCTCGGTGAGCCTGATTTTCCCGTCCTCTCCCAGCTCTATAAGCTCAAGTTTCTTGAACGCCTCCACGAGCATTTCCTCTTGGTTAGATTCGGCGGAGTTAATCTTCTCGAGCTCGTCGATTAGCATGATCAGGGTCTTCCTGAGTACGGGATCTATCACCACGATTTCAGGCTTCAAACTTACCTTTTTTCTAGTGGTCACGTGTCCCACCTCTTCACTCTTTGCTTGTGTGATTGCTATGATAATGATGATATATAAGGATTTCTAAAAATGGTCATTAATATGATAGCAAGGACGAACAACAGTTAAAACCCCTCACGTTAAGGTTAGTTTGTGAAGTGCGTGATATGTGGAAG